>JBGQJJ010000258.1:0-2039 GCA_041498955.1 Terriglobia bacterium | reverse complement strand
CATCCCCTCGAAGCAAAGGATCCAAAAGTGTCAGGAATGTCCCCGGTCTAAAATGTCAGACATGTCCCCGACCGGACATAGTGACGTCCCTCCGGGACTTCGAGCAACACAAAAACACCCAGCTTGAGCAGCAACAATTGTTCAGATCGCGAGCGCGGCGGTCAACCGGCTCATGTCCGGCGCGCTTTCAAGGGATTTCACGAGGTCGATGACCGACGCGGCCTTTTGCGACGGCCATTTGGCGAATTCGGCGTTGCCGCGAAACTTGTCGGCCACTTCTTCATACGTCATGGGATTTCCCGGACTTCCTTTGGCGGGTTCGGTGCGGCCTGAAATGACTTTCCCGTCCTTCATGTAAATTTTGAGGACGCTCTGTTCGACGAGGATGGCTTGCAGCGAAGCTCCCTGCAGTTCCAGCTTGTTGAATTCAGGGTCCACGTAATAACGCACGCGGCGGATCATGTCCTGCACGTCGGGGCGCTGCACGACCGCGTCGGTGAACGAGCTCAGAGTCGCCTTGCGCTCGAGCAGCAGGATGCTCATGGCATATTCCATGCTGAATTTTCCCTGGAGGCCGGTCATGGGGTGGTGTTGAAAGAGAGTTCTGTAGTTGCTCAGGTTTCCGCCGACTTCCACTTTTTCCACGTCCGCGGCTTTGATGTCGTTCTGCTGGATGAGGCGCAACATCTCGTCCATCACCTGCTGCTGGATCGTGCCGCAGGGAAATCGCTTGATCAAATCTCCGGGCGAGGCAAACATCCACGGTTTCCCGAGGCGATCGACGATCACTTTCGGATCAAATCCTCCGCCGGCCTGGAAAAATCCGAGTGGGGCTTCCAGAATATCTTCCGCGGCCGTCCAGCCGATGGCCGCGAGATCGGCGGCGACGCTGCCATTTTCTCCGGCGTGCCCGGCGTGAAACGGCTTCGTCATCGAGCCAAAATTATCGCGCAGCCCACTGGCTTCGGAGCCGGCGATGGCCAGCGCGATGGCAGTCTTTGCCGCATCCAACCCGCGAAGTTTCGCGCATGCCGCGGCGCTGCCAAACGTTCCGATGGTGCCCGTCGTGTGATAGCCGTCCTGTTGATGGCGGGGCGAGACCGCGTCGCCGATTTTATTTGCGACTTCGACGCCCACGTGAAACGCGAGCATCAGGTCTTTGCCGCTGCGGCGATTTAATTCGCAGAGCGCGAAGGATGGCGGAAGAATGGGCGCCGCGACATGCAGCGCCGAACCGGTGTCGTCGTAATCATCCGCATGGATGGAGACGCCGTTGGCCAGCGCCGCGAAGCGGGGATGGACTTTCATTTTCGTTCCAATGACGCTGGAGTTTCCGCCGCAAGGGCCGAGCGACTCGATATATTGCCGGATGCGAGGGCCCGCGGTGGAAGCGGATCCAGCGAGCGCCAGGCCGAATCCATCCAAAATAGTTTTCTTGCCGAGGACGATCACGTTTTCCGGAATGTCCACGTACTTCGTGTTCACGATAAATTCCGAGACGTATTTGGTCAGCCCCGGCGCCTTGGGCAATTCTTCCGCGGGATTCGGAAAAGCTTCCGCTCGTTCGCCGCGCAGCGCCAATCCAGCGAGCGCCAGCGATGTCTTGCAGAAATCACGTCGAATCATTGGAGATTACCTCCGTTATCGTCTCAGCCGGTATTCTCTCTCGGAATTCCGCTGATTTGCTTATCCCAAGAGGGCGCGGCCGCAGCCCAATTCCGCGGAGTTCGCAGGTGATTGCCGGGCGGGCCGATTATAGCCCGTCAGGGCATGCAGGTCGTCAGTCGCATACAGAATTTTCTCAGGCGGTGAGAGATTGACACATTTCCAGGCTCGGCGGAGAATGCGCGGCAGGCCCTCACAAGCGCGGATCCCTATCACCATAAGGAGAACATCGTGACGCAGAAATTTTTCTGGCGCGGAGTCTTGATTGTTGCTCTGTGCGTGGTCCTTGCCATCCCTGCCAGGGCCAACGGATTTCCCTCGGGGGGTGCGATTGTGGGGGGAATCGTGGCGGTGGCTGTCGCCGTGGTAGTCAT
>JBGQJJ010000257.1:0-2050 GCA_041498955.1 Terriglobia bacterium | reverse complement strand
TCGAGCAGAGCCTGCATGATCAGGTCCGAGGCCGCGCAAAATACACCTGGGAAGGATGGGACGAGGCGGCCTCCTATCTGCTCGACAACAAGGGAAACCTTCAGGACGCTCTCAAGGACGCGGACGAGTCCGTCCAATTCGAGGAGCGCTTCGAGAACCTGATGACCAAGTCGCGCGCTTTGGACGCGCTCGGCCGTAAAGAGGAAGCGACGGCGGCCCGCAAAAAGGCCATCGACATGGGCAACGCCATTCAGATTCACGTTTACGCGCGCCAGCTTCAACGGGACGGCCACCAGGAGCAGGCGTTTGAGATCTACCGCGTCAATAGCAAGAAGTTTCCAGACAATTGGCTGGTGCACTCAGAAGTGGCTCGTATGGCCGTCGCCAAGGGTGACTTCGATACGGCGGTAAAGGAAATGCAGCTCTGCCTTGCCAGCGCTCCCGAGCAGCAGAAGCCGCAGATCGAAGGACTCATCAAGCGCTTGCAAGCGAAGGACGACATCAACAAGTAGCCTGTGGATGTTGCGTGCGCAAATTCGGCGCGATCATCCCACGCGGTGCGCGTTCCATAGGGGCCGCCATTGCCTGGCGGCCCACGCCTTTGCGGCCAGGAGGTTGTTTCCCTGAGCCCGCGCGCGGGCGCATAAAGCCAGCCCAAACAATCACGCACTTGGCGGGGCGCTAGAATCCTTGTCGGTTCCCAGCCGTTTGAGCACGTCCCGGTGCAGGAACCGGGTGGGCAGGTCGGGGATATGCTCCAGCTTCACAAATTGCGGATTGAGCCATTCGATCACCGCGGCATAGCCGAGACTTTCGGGATCGTCCGTCAGATAGTGAGGGACGACCGCGAGCACGTGAAACCCTTCATTGAGTTGGAAGCTCAGCGTCGGATCATGAAGGCTGCCGTGGACGACCTGGACGATATAGTCCTCCGCTGAAATTTTTCCGTCGTAATTGTGGAATCCGCGAAGACGCGCTCCCGCACGAATGCGCCACAGCTTCAGACGCTCGGCCAGTCCGCGCCGCGCTGCATACAATTTGTCGCCGATTCCATGATGTTGCAGCGTGGGGTCGACGATTACCTCGGCGCCGTACAGCGTGCGGCCGCGCGCCAGGTCGTGGTTGGTGAACAAGCCATCGGCGGTAAATGTTTCCCAGTCGTCGAGCATCTTGTAATCTTCCCAGTCCACCACCAGGCTCGCCGACATTCCGACAAGATTTTCTTCCGGGCCGTGGACGGCGACGAATTGCCCGTCGGGAAACACGTTCAAGTGCGACGACAACTGAGTGGGTGCCCACGGTTCCGTGTCCGGATAGATGCGCTTGCAGAGCGCGCCGACGGCCTCGAAATCGCGGGGCTCCGTGTTTCGTACGCGCACTGAATCAGTATTTTCCATCGAGGGTGAGGAGGTTCGCAGGGCTCGGCGCCCCCGCGCAATCGAACGCTCGGCTGGAAAGCATAGTTGCCGGCCTACGAAATTGCAATCGCCTGAATCCTGAGTCGCGGCGAGCAGGGAAGCCTTTTCCGAATGGTAACGGCGTATTATTCCGGAGTGCTTCCAAACAGGTTCACGGCTAGATGGAATCCGTGTCTGCGATGTCCTCGCGAGGCGGGGCTAGGCGTGGCGAGGCGTAGCAAGGTAAGGCCAGGTCTGGCGCGGCAAGGCAGGGCATGGCGTGGTTTCCGATCAATAAATAAAAAGGAGAACGATGATGGCAAACTTTCTGTTCTTTCTTCTGGCGCTTGCGAGTTTTGGATACGGCATCTATCGGGCCGTGGTGATAATGCGGGACCCGCGCGGAGAAGATAAGCGCATCAGTTTTGCGCCGGCGCGCGGGGCGGTCGGTTTCGTAGCAGGGCTTGTGTTTTTCTTCATGGCCTTGTCGTTCACGGTCATTGATGCGGGCAGCGTCGGCGTGGTCAAACGGTTCGGAAACCCGGTTCGGCAACTGGCGCCGGGCCCCCATTTCGTGCTGCCCGTGGCGGATTCGGTGACGCCCGTGTCGGTGCAGACGCGCATCGTCAAGCCGTCCGAGGAGGCGGCCAGCC
>JBGQJJ010000256.1:0-2062 GCA_041498955.1 Terriglobia bacterium | reverse complement strand
CGCCGTGCGATCTTTCGAACCATCGTCCACGACCAGCACTTCTGCGGTGCCGCCGTAAGTTTGCAGATAGGCCGCAATCCGGTCCAGCGTTTTGGGCAGACGCAATTCCTCGTTGTACGAAGGAATAATGATGGAAAGATCGGGGCTGGTTGAGGTCATCGTGACGGAGGATCCTGCCAGCCATAGTAGCCGACGAGAGGGACAAATCGGCACCCTTCGAGAGTTGTGTTGCGGTATGACTTACCGCGCTTTTCAATGAGCCGCAATTCCTGATGTTCCGCGTCGCCGACAGGAAGAATCATCCGGCCGCCTTCGGCGAGCTGGGCAAGGAGCGGCTGGGGAACCGCGGGAGCCGCGGCAGCGACGAGGATGGCATTAAAGGGAGCAAATTCCGGCAGACCCAGCGTTCCATCGCCACAGTGAACATGCACGTTGGCGTAACCGAGCCCTCCGAGGCGCGCCGATGCAGATAAGGCAAGCTCCGGTCGGCGCTCGACAGTGAATACTTCTTTGGCCAGGCGTGAAAGGACAGCCGCCTGGTAGCCGCAGCCTGTCCCGATTTCCAGCACGCGGTCAGCCGTCCGTAGATCAAGCGCCGCGGTCATGGCAGCGACAATATACGGTTGCGAAATGGTTTGGCCGTCGCCGATCGGCAACGGCGCGTCATCATAGGCCCGCGCGCGAAATTCTTCGGGAACAAATTCGTGCCGCGGCACGATTTCCATTGCTGCAAGGACTGCTGCATCCGTGACGCCGCGCTGACGCAACTGCGTCTCGATCATTTTCGCAAGCTGCGGGGCGAATTCTTCGCTCTCAAGCATGCGTGACCGCCGCCGCATGTTTTTCCCAGGCGTTTGTGCCAAGAATTTCTTCCATTTGCGCGAGTGTGAAGTCGCACTCTTCCTCACGATTGTAAAAATGCGGGGAAACACGCACGCCAGCCTTGGGCCGGAAGTCGACGAGGATCTCCCGCGCGAGGAGTTCGCGGCAAACTTCGTAGGCATGCGGGCATTCGATGGAAACGGTTCCCGCGCGCTCCGCGTGATTTTCCGGTGTGTTGACGCGCCAGCCGCGCGACTTGGCGCCTTCGATCAGACGCGTGGTCATACGAATCGATTTCTCGCGAATCGCCGCGATTCCGACTTTGTTCAGAATTTCGAGGCCGGGCTGGCAGGCGTAGAGCGCAGGAATATGTGGCGTGCCGTTCAAATAGCGAAAGGAGTCTTCGCGCGGATCGATGGCGCCGGTTTCGAAAGCGAAGGGGCGGCGATGCGCGATCCAGCCGGTCAGAGTGGGACGCAATTTGGCGCGCAGATCCTCGCGGACGTAGAGGTAAGCAACGCCGGGGCCGCCACAGAGCCACTTGAGAACGCCGCCTACCGCAAAATCGGCTCCCAGGCTTCGCACGTCCAAGGGAATCGTTCCTGTTGCTTGAAAAGCGTCAAGAATGACGTGCGCGCCGACGCGGTGCGCGCGCTCGATGATGGCACGAGTGTTGACGATGTACGAGCTGCGGAAGAGAACCTGCGAAATTGGCACCAGGAGCGTGGTTTCATCGATAGCTGCGAGCAGCTTGTCCAGATCGATGCGGATGTGATCGGGAGTCGGAACGACCTCCACACGCGCGCCGTGGCGGCGCTGCTCCTGATAGAAGTATTGAATCGAAGGAAACTCCAGCTCGACCATCACGACTTTGTTGCGAGGCCCGCGGAAGTCGAAGCAGGACGAAATTACGGCCTGCGTGAGCGTGACGTTCTGATGAAGTGAAATCTCGCCGGGGCCCGCGCCGATCAGCGGCGCGATCTTATCACCCACGCCGACGGCCATCTCCCACCAGCCTTCTTCCCACGCGCGAACTCCGCGCTCCGCCCAGGAATCCGCGTACGAGCGCATCGCGTTATAGACGCCTCGCGGCATCGCGCCGAGGGAATTGCTGATCATGTAGGTGGTGCGGTCGAGAATCGGAAATTCGCCGCGCCACTTTAGAAGTTCATCCATTATGCGATTCTCCACGGACCGGCAGACGGGGTCGTGCTCTTCTCCAAACAAAGTAGCACACCGT
>JBGQJJ010000255.1:0-2076 GCA_041498955.1 Terriglobia bacterium | reverse complement strand
CAGCCTCCTCCCGATAAAGCCGCGCTCGAACGGCAGCGCAAGCAGCAGGAATTTAACAATAAGCTCGTAAAATTTCTGACCGACGAAGGGGCCGTGGCGTGGCTGGAACCCGCGCCGCACGACGGCGGGACGATCACCGTGATGGGCGGAGGCTCGCGCGATCCGAAGGACGCGCCGGTGCTGCCGCGCGTGGCCATGGATGTCGAGCATTACGGACGCATTTTCCGCACGCTCGAGAAAAACATTCCGGTGACGCTGCGGATCAACATTGCGAACAAGTTTTACGAAGACAACCTGGACTCGTTCGACATTGTCGCGGAAATTCCGGGCACGGACAAATCCGATGAGTTGGTGATGCTCGGCGCGCATTTCGATTCCTGGGCGAGCGGCACGGGCGCCACCGACAACGCCGCGGGCTCCGCCGTGATGATGGAGGCGATGCGCATTCTGAAAGCGTGCAACGCGAAAATGCGGCGCACGGTGCGCCTCGCGCTGTGGACCGGCGAGGAAGAGGGATTCCTCGGGTCGCGCGCTTACGTGATGCAGCATTTCGCCGATCGAAATTCGGGGGACCTCAAGCCCGAGCACGCCAAGCTTTCGGCCTATTTCAACGTGGATAACGGCACGGGAAAAATTCGCGGAATTTATTTGCAGGGGAACGAAGCGGTGCGGCCGATTTTTGAAAAGTGGATGGAACCGTTCAAGCCCGAGGGGATGACCACGCTTTCGGCTCGCGGCACCGGCGGCACCGATCACGTTTCCTTCGATGAGGTCGGCCTGCCCGGCTTCCAGTTCATTCAGGACCCGATCGAATACGAAACCCGCACACACCACACCAACATGGACGTCTACGAACGAATCCAGGCGGCAGATCTGAAGCAGATGGCGGTGATCGTCGCTTCGTTTGTGTATATGACGGCGAACGCGGACCAGCTTCTTCCGCGCAAACCGCCGCCGAAACATTAGGATTTTTGTGGCGCATGCTTCAGCCTGTGGGGTTTGAATCTTCTCAAGCACAAAACCCCACAGGCTGAAGCGTGTGCCACTGAGAGCTACTTGTTGTTCTTGCTCAGGCGGCGGTAATACTCGGCGACAGATTCCTCGTAGCCTTGCGGGACCGTTTTCGTGTCGCCGCTGCGCACCTGGCCGGAATCCTTGTCGTCGAGCTGGCGGCGCAACTGCAGTTCCAGTTTATCCACGTCGGCGAGCACCTGGGAATGGAGCTGCTCGACGAGCGCGGGGTTGCCGGGGAAGCGGCTCGGGTCGAGGCGTTCCATTTCTTGAATGAGTTCCTGGACTTGCTTGGCCATCTCCGGATCTTCGCGGACGGACTGGCGAAGCTGATTCAAATCGCGCAGCGTTTCCTCATACGCGCGCTGCGGGGGAACCGGAGAATTTTCGGGCTGAACCGGCGGCCCTCCGCGCGGAGTATTGTTCCCGGTATCCAGATTGCCGTACACCGTGCCATTCGCGCCGCCACCGTTGTACGTGTTGCCGTAGGGCCCGGCGTTGTCGCCACCGCCGATCCTTGCGCCCGGACCGCCATTGGGGCTCCATGCGCCTTGATTGCCTCGGCCAAATTGTTGGCCGCCGTTCTGCCCCTGCCCACCCTGCTGCCCTTGTCCCTGGCCTTGTCCTTGGCCTTGCTGGCGTCCCTGGCCATCGCGCGATAGACCGCCGAGCTGGTTGCGCAGCCGCTCCACGCGGTTGAGGGCAGTTTGAAGCCCCTGCTGCGAATCATTCCCGGGCTGCGGGGCCGCGCCCATGGCCTGCTGCGCGTCATGCACTTCTTTTTCGAGGCGCTGCATTCCGGCGGCGATTTCCGGTTCCATGCCATTCGCGTTGGGATCGATGCCGCGGCGCATCCAGTCCGCGCCGCGCTGAATGCGCGCGCGCAGGTCGGACTGCTGCATGTCGCCAAGGGCTTCGCGCAGTTTGGTGGAGGCGGCGTTCTGATTGTTGGTGGCCAGTTCGCGCGCCGTATCCTGCAGATTTTTTTCCAGGCCGCCGAGGTCGTTGGCCAGTTTCTCGCGGTCGTCGGCGAGTTTCCGGCGTTGCGCCGTTCCGGCCTGCGCT
>JBGQJJ010000254.1:0-2123 GCA_041498955.1 Terriglobia bacterium | reverse complement strand
TTCCACGAGCCCAAGATTGACGACCAGCAACTCTTTCATGGCATCCGAACTCTCAACACTTGATTCTTAGTTCTCCTTCGCCTCGAGGATCCGCTCAATCTGCCTGGTGTGATTGATGTCGTGTCCGGCGTTCATGCGAACAATGTGCTCGATGGTTTCGACGCCCCGCTCGGCGTGCAAGCCGTGGTGCTTCCATTGTTCGGGCGTAAGAGATTTCAGCAACACGAGATTGGCCTCCCGCGCCGCGCGGAAGTGTTCGAGCGATTTGCGCGCGTCCCGCTTCTCGTAGTGGCCCGCGGCGGCCCAGATGTCCTGATCAAATGCCTGAATCGCCGTTCCGGGCGCGCCAAGAATCTGCCGCATCCTCCAGCCCCTGACGATTTCCGAATCGGCCAGGTGCGCGAGAATCTCCGCGATGGACCATTTCCCCGGCGCGGGCCGCTTGCGCAATTTTGACGCGGGCACGGCTTTGATCAGGCGTTCCAGCTTCTTCGCCGTTCCGGCTTCCACTTTCAGGGGATCCAATCCTTTCGTATTCCCCAGCATCCGCTGAATGTACTCCTGCGGCGTTTCCTGCATCGTCGTATTTCCCCTGCGCTGGCGGCGCGCTCCAATTTCCTCAAAGGAAAGCCCTAATCTCTCCACTCCAACTTCCAGCCTCAAATCTCCAACCTCTAGCCTAGGCATTAATTGACAGCCCGCGCACCGCCGCCACCGCGTCGGACATCGCTTCCCAAACCGTGGGATGCGCGTGCACGGTGGACATCAGATCGTCCACGGTGGCCTCGAGTTGCAGCGCCGCGACCGATTCCGCAATGATCTCGGTCGCGAACGGCCCGAGGATGTGCACGCCGAGAATTTCCCCCGTCGCTTCGTCGGTCACGACTTTGATGAAGCCTTCGTGATGGCCGAGAATGGTCGCCTTGCTGTTTCCAAGGAACGGAAATTTTCCGGTTTTGACTGCGTAGCCCGCCTCGCGGGCCGCGCGCTCGGTCAGGCCGATCGACGCCACCTGGGGTTCGCAGTAGGTCGCGTTGGGGATGCGCGTCTTTTCGATCGGAGGCATCTGCTTGCCGGTGATCTTCGCGACGCACGTGATGCCTTCCATCGACGCGGCGTGCGCGAGTTGCGGCATTCCGGCGACAATGTCGCCGATCGCGTAGAGGCGCGGCTCCGCCGTTTCCATGTACGGCCCGACGTGGATAAACCCGCGCTCGAGTTTCGCTTTTGATTTATCGAGGCCGAGGTTTTCCGTCTTCGGCACGCGCCCGACGGCCATCAGCACGCGCTCGGCGGAAAGGGTCTGCGTCTTGCCGGCCTTGTCGGTGAACGAGACGGTCGCGCCCAGCGCGTCCTTTTTCACGGACTCGACTTTGGCTTCGGTGAAAATCTGGATGCCTTTTTTCTTCAGGGCTTTTTCGAGCTCCGCCGATATTTCCTCGTCCTCGATGGGCGTCACGCGCGGAAGCATTTCCAGCACGGTGACCTGCGTCCCGAATGAATTGAAAATCGACGCGAACTCGACGCCCACCGCCCCCGCTCCCACGATCACCAGCGTCTTCGGCACAGCCGGCAGTTGCAAAATTTCGATGTTGCTGAGGATTATTTTCCCATCGATGTCGATTCCGGGAAGAGAGCGCGCGGCCGAGCCCGTCCCGAACATGATGTGCGTGGCTTCGACCTCGGTGACTTGCCCATCCTTCTCGACGCTCACCCGCCCCGGGCCCGCCCACCGGCCCCAGCCCTGCATTTTTTCCACTTTGTTTTTGCGGAACAAGAACTCGATGCCCTTGGCGTGCTTGTTGACGACCATATCCTTGCGCGCCAGCGCCGCCGGCCAGTTGAGCGCGAATTCCTTCACGTCAATGCCAAATTCCTTGGCGATTTTAAGCGTGTCGTAAATCTCGGCGGTGTGCAGCAGAACCTTCGTGGGAATGCAACCCACGTGCAGGCAAGTGCCTCCCAGATATCCATCTTTTTCAACGACGACTGTTTTCAGCCCCCACTGCGAGGCGCGAATCGCGGTGTTATACCCCCCCGGACCGCTCCCGATAATTGCCAGATCGTATTTGGCCAAGTGTCCTCCGCGGCAGGCAGGAGCGCCGCTCACGTTGCGCGAATTC
>JBGQJJ010000253.1:0-2175 GCA_041498955.1 Terriglobia bacterium | reverse complement strand
CCGGGCGTGGCCGACGACTCGGGCCTGGGCGGCACCACGATGCAATACCAGGTGTTGCTCGATCCGGCGAAGATCTACAGCTATCACATCGCCTTACCCCAGGTGCTCGCCGCGCTGGCGGCCAATAACGCGAACGCGGGCGGCGGCTTTTACTCGCAGGGTTCGCAGTTTTTTTACGTGCGCGGATTGGGCCTGGTGACCAAGACCGAGGACATCGGGAATATCGTCGTCGGGAGCAACAACGGCGCTCCTGTGCGAATTCGCGACGTCGGCGAAGTGACCATCGGAAACGCGCCGCGCCTCGGAGAATTCGGCTTCCAGAAAAATGACGATTCCGTCGAGGGCGTAATCCTCATGCTGCGCGGCGAGCAGACGCAAAACGTGCTCGCGGGCGTGGAGAAAAAAACGGAGGAGCTGAACAACGGCATCTTGCCGCCGGACGTGAAGGTGCGGCCGTTTTACGACCGCAGCGATCTGGTGCGGCTCACGATCGACACGGTCGAGCACAACCTGCTGGTAGGCATGACGCTCGTTCTGATCGTGCTGATCTTTTTCCTGGTCAGCTTTCGAGCGGCCATCATTGTCGCGCTGACGATCCCGCTCAGTTTGCTCTTCGCGTTCATCTTGTTGCACGGGCGGGGCGTGCCCGCCAACCTGCTTTCGATCGGGGCGATCGATTTCGGGATCATCATCGACGGCACCGTGGTGATGATGGAAAACATCTACCGCGAACTAGCCGGGCGCCACGGACAGGATTACAAACTAAGCGACGTCATTCTCGCGGCGGCGCGGGACGTCGACCGGCCGATTTTTTATTCCGTCGCGGTGATCCTGGCGGGATACCTCCCCATCTACGCCCTCACCGGCCCTTCCGGGAAATTGTTCCTGCCCATGGCGGAGACGATGTCCTACGCGCTGCTGGGCTCGCTCATTTTCACGCTCACGCTTGTGCCAGTGCTTGCTTCGTACTGGTTTAAGAGCGGCGTGAAAGAAGTCGTAAACCGGCCGTATGAATGGGTGAAGCGCGTTTACGCCGGAGAGCTCGACTGGTGCCTGGATCACCCAAAAACAACTATGGCCGCCGCGACGATTATTTTCGGCGCCACGCTTCTTCTGATTCCCTATATCGGCGGTGAATTCATGCCGCACCTGGACGAAGGCGCGTTGTGGGTGCGCGCCACGATGCCGTACACGATTTCCTTCGAGGAAGCGTCGAAGTTCGCGCCGCAAATACGCACCATCCTGATGTCCTATCCGCAGGTGACGCAAGTCGGATCGGAATTAGGGCGCCCTGACGATGGCACCGATCCTACCGGATTTTTTAATTGCGAATTCTATGTCGGCCTGAAACCTTACAAGGACGCGGTGTGGCAGAAAGGATCGATTCGCAACAAAGCGGAACTGACCGAAGACCTCCAAAAGAAACTCGAGGCTTATCCCGGCGTGATTTTCAACTACACGCAGCCGGCCGAGGACGCCGTGGACGAGGCGCTCACAGGCCTCAAGAGCGCGCTCGCCGTCAAAATTTATGGGCAGGATCTGCAGGTCCTGGAGGACAAGGCAGTCGAGATCAAGCGCATCCTCTCGCAAATTCCCGGTTTCACCGAGCTGACGGTCGTCCGCGAGCTGGGCCAGCCTAGCGTACAGATCGACGTGGATCGGGAAAAAATCGCCCGCTACGGCATCAACGTGTCCGACGTCGAGGGTGTCATCGAGGCGGGAGTAGGCGGCCAGGCGGCAACGCAGGTTATTCAGGGAGAGCGGCTGTTTGACCTGGTCGTGCGCATGAAGCCCCAATACCGGTCCAGCACGCGAGAGATTGGCAATCTGCTCGTGCCTACCCCGTCCGGGCAGCAGGTGCCGATTTCGGAGCTGGCCAAAATCCGTCAGGGAAACGGCGCCTCGTTCATTTATCGCGAGAATAATTCGCGGTACATTGGCGTGCAGTTCAGCATCGAAGGGCGCGATCTGGCGCGCGCCGTGGGCGACGCCCAGAATGCGGTGCGCCAGTCCGTGGTGCTGCCGCAAGGTTACACGCTTGACTGGGGCGGCGAGTACAGTGAATACGTCGCGGCACGGGAGCAATTCGCCGTAATTGGACCACTCGCCATTTTGCTGATCTTCATGATTCTCTTCGCGCTATACGGCAACTTCAAATTTCCCGTGACCGTGATG
>JBGQJJ010000252.1:0-2291 GCA_041498955.1 Terriglobia bacterium | reverse complement strand
GTGGCGATGAAGGGCGGCCTTATGCCGCTTGCAACCGCTCGCCACGCGGTGACCTTCCGCAATATTCGCTTGGAACCGTATCTGATTCGCGTGGCGCGTTTGCCGCGCATCACCGGGGCGCGCATCGTTGTCCTCACCCAAATTCGCCGCCTGCCCATCTCGAATGCCACGCAAAAAATCGCCTCGGCCGCAATCGCACACGTGGCGCGAACCGCTTCTGGTTGAAACCTGGGAACGCCAATCTCCCGATTGGCGTGGCGCAAGCCGCCAATCGGGAGATTGGCGTTCCCGGGCTGATTCCCCCGCGCCATTACCCGTTACGCCTCACGCCATCCCGCGCGGCCGCCGGGATGTTAAACTGGTAGTTCGCGCCATGGACTCCGCAGGCCAAATTCCCGCCGAAGCGTTACCGGTGCATCTCTCCGCCGTCCGGCGCCATTTCGAGATCTCCCTCTATTTTCTGCTTCTGACGGGCGTGCTGACCCTGGTCTCCACCGGAAAACTGGATCTGGTTACGATTCTGGCGCTTCCGGCTGCCATGCTGTTCAAGGGCTACCGGTGGTGGCACGGCAAGGGGCCTGAAATTTCCCACCGCATCGCCACCTGGCTGACGGTCGCCTATTTTATTTTCTTCCCGTTCGATCTCTGGATCATTTCCCGCATGCTGGCGGCAAACGCGCAGAATCCAAGCCTTTACGCAGCCCTGCTGGCGACGATTCACCTGATGCTGTTCGCCACCTTCGTGCGGTTGTACAGCGCCAAGACAACGCGGGATTATCTGTTCCTGACGATGATGGGTTTCACGTCGATGCTGGCCGCCGCAATCCTCACGGTAGACACGGTCTTTCTTGCCTTCTTCTTTGTTTTTCTGGGCCTCGCGGTCTCAACCTTTGTGGCTCTGGAAATGTGGCGGAGCGCGCAGGGAACGGTCACGCGGTCCATGGAGAGCGGCACGAGCGCCGCGCATGAGCTGCACAACGCGCTGGGCGTCACGTCCATCGGCATCGCGCTCGGATCGCTGGCGGTCGGAGCGGTCATTTTTCTCATCCTGCCACGTTTCAGCGGCGGCTACATGTCCGGACTCAACATGCAGTCGACGATGATTACTGGCTTCAGCGACGACGTGGAACTTGGCGAAATCGGCGAAATCAAGAAAAGCAGCATTGTGGTCATGCGCGTCACGGTCGATGGCGGCATCGCTGCGGCGCATGGAGTGCACTGGCGCGGCGTGGCTCTGACCAAATTCGATGGCAAGCGCTGGTACAACGACGCGCACGAACCGACGACGCTCACCTCTCCCGATGAGGGAGGCTGGTTTCGCCTCCATTCCCGGGACTTCCGTGCGCCAAAGGCCGGCAGGCCGATCCACTACAAGGTGCTCCTTGAGCCCATTGGCAGCACGGCGCTGTTCTTCGCAAATGAAGCGGAAAGCGTGCGCGGGCATTTCATCGACGATTCCGGCAGGGTGCCGTTTGGCCAGCGGCGCACTTATCTTTTGCAGGACTTCACTGGTTCCATCTTCAATCCGTACCACAGCTATGCGCGCATGGAGTATGAAGCAAACTCGTTCCTGCCGGCGCCGCCTGCCGCCGCCGTTCGCCAGGCCGGTTCAGATTATCCGCCGGAGATTCGCGATGCGTACCTGCAATTGCCCTCCATCGATTCGCGTATCCCGGAACTTGCCAGCCAAATCACCGCGCGCGACAATACTCCCTATGACAAAGCGCGGTCCATTGAGGACTATCTGCGCTCGCACTACGGCTACACGCTGGACCTCAGTGGAACGCCGCAGTCCGATCCGCTCGCTTACTTCCTGTTCCAGAAGCGCGCGGGGCATTGCGAATATTTCGCTGCGGCCATGACGGTCATGCTCCGAACGCTCGACATCCCGTCGCGCTACATCAACGGATTTCAGACCGGCGAATACAACGACATCGCAGGCGATCTTGTCGTGCGCGCCAGCGACGCGCATAGCTGGGTAGAAGCGTATTTTCCGGGCTTCGGCTGGCTCACGTTTGACCCCACGCCGCCATCGAATGAAGCGCCCCCCGGAATGTTCGCCCAGATCGCGCATTACTGGGACTGGTTCGAACTGCAGTGGAGCGAGTGGGTCATCAACTACGATTTCGTGCACCAAATTACCGTGGCGCAAAACCTGGGCCGCTTCTCGCGCGACTGGACGGAGCGGATTCGAACGGAATTTGCAAGCGCGCGCCGCCATGCGACCGAACAGCTGAGACTCTGGCAGGAGAAGATCTCTCGAAGTCAATCCGGTCGAACGGGAGTCCTCG
>JBGQJJ010000251.1:0-2319 GCA_041498955.1 Terriglobia bacterium | reverse complement strand
CCTCGCGGAGGAGCATTTCGTAGATGAGGCGGAATTTCTGCGACGGAAAAACGTGCGGGCCGAGATTCAGATCGTAGCGTTCGTGGTAGACGAGTTTGAACGGCAGCATGGCGCCTGACGCGACTAATTCTCGCGTTCGAGGATGAAGTCCGGCAGCGTAACGAGCGCGCGATGGTATTCAGAATCGCGGCCGCCGTTGAGGCACGCTTTGGCGCGTTGCGCGTATTCTTGCGCCAGATTTCGCGCACGATCGAGCGCGCCGGATTCGTGTACCAGCGAAACGATCGTTTCCGGACGTACCGAAATAAATTCCTTTTCCGCGAGAACCCGCGCAACCATTTCACGCGCGTCGCGGTGTCCGTTTTCCATCGCGTAGATCAGCGGCAGCGTGACCTTGCCCTCTTTCAAATCGCTGAGGACCGGTTTGCCCAGCTGTTGCGCCGACGCGGTGAAATCCAGCACATCGTCAACAAGCTGAAACGCCAGGCCCGCGTACCGCCCGTAATCCGCGAGCGCCTGCTCTTCTTTACCCCCAAGACCGCCAAGCACTGCGCCGAGGCGCGCGCAACCGCTGAAGAGACATGCGGTCTTGTAGGTGGCTAGCCGCAGCGCATCGTCTTCCGTCACGTCAATGCTGCCGATTTTTGAAAGTTGGATCAGCTCACCTTCCACCATTTTCTGAGTCAGATCGATGAGAATATCGAGAATGCGGAAATTGCGCTCTTCCAGGGCCATCTGAAAAGACTGCATATACAGCCAGTCGCCGGTGAGCACGCTGCGATGATTGCCCCATTTTGAATTAGCGGAAGGACGACCGCGGCGCGTGTCGGCGCTGTCAATAACGTCGTCGTGGATCAGCGTAGCGCTGTGCAGGAGTTCGACGACGGCAGCAAGACGGATCGCGCTGCGATCTTTGCGTCCCGCGACACTTGCGGACAGGAGCAAGAGCGCGGGACGCAGGCGCTTGCCGCCTCCGCCCAAAAGATAGGCGGTGATTTCAGACACGGGCGGAAACGCAGTGTCGCTTTGCCGCGCAAGCTCTTCTTCGACCAGAAGGAGGTCGTCACGAACAAGATCAAAAATCTCTTTGACCGTCAGCAGGGCGATGGCGCGTCTCCTGAACTAACTTTTTTCATTGAGACCTGAGGCCGCGAGACTCGCCGGCCGGACGAGACCGAAGAAGCGCCGGAAATTCTCGGAGGTCGCGGCGGCAACTTCGTTCGGCGACAAGTTTCTCACACTCGCAAGCGTGCGCGCCACTTCCGCGACGTAAGCAGGCTCATTGCGCTTGCCGCGATAGAGTTGCGGCGCAAGATACGGAGCGTCCGTCTCAATCAAAATCTGCTCCAAGGGCAATTCTTTCGCAACGTCGCGAAGGTTCTGCGTTCTCGGATAGGTTGAATTCCCCGCAAAAGAAACGAGAAAACCCATTTCGATTCCGCGCCGGGCATCTTCGAGTGTGCTGGTAAAACAATGGAGAATCCCGCCGAGCCCGCTGGGTCGCCAGATTTCTTCCAAAAGATTCAGGCAATCGGACCAGGCATCGCGACAGTGAATAACAATGGGAAGTTTGGCTTCGCGCGCAAGCGTCATCTGATCGCGAAAAACGCGTTGCTGAATGTGGCGCGGGGAGTGATCGTAAAAATAGTCGAGGCCAATCTCGCCCCAGGCGATGACTTTTTTATGCTTGGCGAGAGTCGCAAGCTGTTCGAGATGTTGTGGTGTGACTTGTTCTGCCTCGTGTGGGTGAATGCCAACGGTGGCAAAAATCCAGTCATGCTGCTCGGCAAAGGGCAGCGCGGCATCGAGCTTCTCGGGTCCGGGGCCAGTGCCGATGGCGAGCAGCGTCGAGACTCCGGCCGCACGGGCGCGGTCGAGCATAGCTTCGCGGTCCTCCGCGAATTGCGGGAAGTCGATGTGCGCGTGTGAGTCGATGAGTTCCATTGGCGAAATGTTGCCGAGTAGGGGCGCCCGCCGCGGCGGGCGCCCCTACAAAGAAAAAAACAGCATGCGCACAGCCAGGAATGGCTGTGCCACCAAAACCTACTTCAGGCGCGCACCAACCTCAACATCCTCGGTAAAGCCGGCGAGGACGGGGCGGCCTTCGGGACCAACGGAGGCCGCGATGATCATGCCGTTGGATTCGACGCCGCGGAGTTTGCGGGGTGCGAGATTCACGACCACAGCAACCTTGCGGCCGATGAGCGCTTCCGGCTCGTAGTATTGCGCGATGCCGGCGCATATCTGGCGAGTCTCCGTTCCGATGTCCACGGTGAGCTTCAACAGTCTGTCCGCGCCGACGATGCGTTCAGCGGTCTT
>JBGQJJ010000250.1:0-2342 GCA_041498955.1 Terriglobia bacterium | reverse complement strand
TTCTTCGATCCTTACACGCAGAACCGGATCACCGGCAGTTTCATTCTGATCGACCCGATTTCGAACGCTACGCTCGGCGCCGGAATGATTCGCGCCGACCTTGCGGACCAAACCGTCGCAGATGAAGTCAACATCGCGCAAGAACCCGTGCCAGTGACCCCTACAGACCGCTACAAGCGTCACGGCCACTATCCGGGGCTGATCGTCGTGGAAGACAATCCGGGACTCGCCACGCGCCTGGAGCGGGCCCTCTTCGACGATCATTTCGAGGTCCTGCTGGTGACCGGCGACGCCCTGCCCGTTTCCGTTCTGGAGGAGCAGTTCCCTGCGTTCGAATCCGCCGGCCTCGTCGTGATCTATTCCTGTGACGCCCTTGCTTCGGAATCGAAGCGTAAATTGGGCGCGCTGGCAAGGGATCGCTTCTTCGAACCTTCCGGTTTGCAAGTGTCTGGGG
This sequence comes from Terriglobia bacterium, assembly GCA_041498955.1. Taxonomy (GTDB): domain Bacteria; phylum Acidobacteriota; class Terriglobia; order Acidiferrales; family UBA7541; genus Palsa-360. Next base: position 1,888 of record JBGQJJ010000250.1, on the reverse strand, counting down.
ATGAGCCCGATGCCGTGCGGAAAATTCTTTCACATCTCCAATCGCTGCGCTCGGTTGCTGCAGACGGAATTCGAAACAAAGGGAACTAGCTCGGATTTAGCGCTCCACTCTCCAACCTGAGTTTGACCGTTTGCGTAAGGGGATGCTATCTTGGGGGCGTCCTGGTAGAGGTGCGGAAGCAATGAGTAGCCGGGCCGAGGTTCCGAGGAGCTTCGGAGGCCCGAGTGAAAGGTGCAGCAGAATTTTCCGCCGAAGTCGCCGACGGCAGTCCCGCCGAGGCGGCTGGGGGGCTTGGCTAACACCGGCCCACTGTCATCCGAGGAATCGGGTGGAGCGCTATCGAGGAGCAAGACGCACTTTGTCCTCGCGCGTCCTGCTACTTTCTCTGCGCGCCATTCCTTCCTGAGGATTACAATCGAGAACGGGTTTTCAGTAGCACAGGCTTCAGCCTGTGGGTTTTTCTGAAATTCATTACTACGAGGCCTGAGTTCTTTGCGGCATCGGGGATTTACAAATGCAAACCCCACAGGCTGAAGCGTGTGACACTTAAGAAGCAAACATGCACCCATTTGAAATGACGCGCGAGCTGGTCGACATCGAGTCGATCACGGAGAACGAGAAGCAGGTGGGCGAATACCTGTTGCACTATCTCTCCGGCCTGGCGGCAGGTTCCGACGGCAAGGCCGAAGCGATGACGGTGACGCCCGAACGCTTCAACGTGTACGCGGAATGGGGAACTCCCGTCGTCGTGCTTTCGACGCACATGGATACGGTGCCGCCGTTCTTTGCGTCCAGCGAAGATGCGGAATATATTTTCGGCCGCGGCACTTGCGATGCCAAGGGAATCATCGCCGCGATGATTGCCGCCGCGGAAAAGTTGATTGAAAGCGGCGCGCGGAATTTTGGCCTGCTTTTCGTCGTGGGAGAAGAGCGAAACAGCGCGGGAGCGGAAGTGGCTTCGAGATCGCCGCGGGGCGCGCGGTACCTGATCGACGGCGAGCCGACCGAGAGCAAAGTGGCGCTGGGGTCGAAAGGAATTTTGCGCTACGAAATTGTAGCCACGGGTAGAATGGCTCATTCGGCGTATCCGGAGCTCGGCGAATCCGCCATCGAAAAACTTCTCGACGCGCTGGAAGCGATCCGGCGCATGCCGCTGTCCGAGGACGCTGTGCTGGGAAAAACGACGCTGAATATCGGCACGATTTCCGGCGGCCGCGCGCCCAATATTATTCCAGACGCCGCGAAAGCGGAACTTGCGATCCGCTTGGTCAATGATGGACGAGACGTCAATCAAGCATTGCGCGCGGCCGTTGGAGACCGGGCGGAAGTGAGGGAAATCCTGACGCTGCCGGCGATGCATTTTGCGGCGCTCGACGGATTCCCGACGTCCGTGGTTGCGTTCACCACCGACATTCCCGTGCTGGCGCCGGCGTGGGGCGAGCCGTTTCTGTTCGGGCCCGGCAGCATTCATGTGGCGCATACGCTCGAGGAAAAAATCTCAAAACGCGAACTTCTTGCCGCCGTCGATACGTATGTGCGGATGACCCGGATGCTCCTGGGCCGCGCCGAGGCGCAACATGCCTAAAAATCTGGCCATCGTCGGATACGGAAAAATGGGCCGGCTGATCGAGCAGTTCGCTCCAGAGGCGGGATTTTCCGTCGGCTTGAAGCTGGACATCGACACGAACGTGAACCAAGCTGGCATCACGCCCGAAAATTTCCGCGGCGTGGATGTGGCCATCGAATTTTCGACTCCGCACACGGCGGTGGCGAATCTCGAGCGGCTCTGCGCCATCGGCGTTCCGACTATAGTTGGCACGACGGGTTGGTACGGCGAGATGGAACGCGTGCGAGGGTTTGTCGATCAGAGCAGTGTGGGCGTGGTGTG
>JBGQJJ010000249.1:0-2372 GCA_041498955.1 Terriglobia bacterium | reverse complement strand
CCCACCGGTGCTTTCGCGGGCGTTGGGTTTTTTTATGCGCCGCCGCCCCCCGGTATTTTTTCTCCCTGTTGTCGCTTTTTCTACGGGCGGGCGGCCCGCGGGCGCAAAAAAACCCGCACGACCTAGTCACATTTGGACGAAATCCGAATTCAATCTGCATCCACCGTGAGAAAACGAGGCTAGAACTTCGTGACTTCTGAGAAATGGAAATTCCGCACCTTCATCGGCGGGACGACCATTTCGAACGATTCTTCCCCGGCGGCGCGCACGGCGGGGCCCATCATCTCGACGTTCGAAAGCATTTCCAATATGCCCTGATTGAAACGGAAATTTCGTACGCCACCGGCGACGCGGCCGTCCTGCACAAGGAACGTGCCGTCGCGCGTCATGCCGGTGAGCACTTTTTCGTAAGGATCGACTTCGCGGATGTACCAGAGGCGCGTGACCAGGATGCCGCGCTCGGTCGAACTCACCATTTCGTCCACCGAAGCCTTGCCGCCGGCGAAAACTAAATTCATCGGGGCCTCACCCATATCGTTGGGCAAGGAGAAGCCGTGGCCGGTGGGCTTGGCTTTCATTTTTTTGGCTGTGGCGCGCGAATACACCAGATTGGCTGGGACGCCTTTGTCCACGAGCAGAATTTTCTGGCGCGGAATTCCTTCGCCATCGAAGGGCGCGCCCGACTGCAGGGGGTGATACGCGTCGTCTTGGAGCGTGATGTTTTCGCCCAGGACTTTTTTGCCCATGCGCCTATTGAAACACGAGCGCTGGTCCGCCATTGCCGTGCCCGCAAAATCGTAAAAGAGAAACCCAACGAGATCGAGCACGGCCGAGGGTTCGAGAATCACGGTCCAACGTCCGGGCGCGGCCTCGCCCGGCTTGCGCGAGGCGGCTGATTTTTCGCTCGCGCTGCGAGCCAACGCCGCGGGATCGATATGATCGAGATCGGGTGAATTGGCCTTGGCCCAGCCGGAAGAATCGGATTCGAGAATCGTGATCGAGAATTCGGCGCGCGTCTGGCGATGCGAGGCGAACAGGCCCCTCGTGTTGGCAATCGCCGATTGCGTGACGCCCGTCGAAAAAATGCCGGCGGATGTTTGCTTGTTCTTTTCGGCCATTTGCGCGACGCGTGCGACGGCGCGGGCGCGATCGGCCGGCGTCGCGTAGGCGGTATTCTCAAAATAGCGCGCGGCCTTCGTGTATTTTTGCGGTCCGGGCATCGCCAGGAGATCGGGATTGCGTGGCTGGCTGCGCGCCAGCGACTTCGAGGTTTCGACCACGCGCCGCAGCGAGTCGTCGTCGGTCTTGTTGGTGGTTGCGCGCGCCGTGCGGCCGTCGAGCACGGTTCGCACCGAAACGGCGAGCACCTGCTCGGCGACGTTTTGATGAATCGTGTTGTTGGCGAAACGCGTGAGCGCGTCGGAGATCATGCCGATCTCGACTTCGGTTTCGTCCGCGTCGCTGAATTTGAAGACTCGCTCCGCAATGCGCCGCATGTCCGCGTCGGAAAGCAAATGGAGACCCGCTACAGCCACGCCGGATTTGTGTCGCGCAGCAAGCCGGGCTTTCTTCGCGGATTTTCTCGTGTTCTTCTTCACAAATTAGCTTGCAAAGGTCCAAGTCAGTTCTTGTAGCGTCGGCCTTCAGGCCGACACTGTGGATGCAAGCACATGCCCGCCTGAAGGCGGGCGCTACATAAACTAATCAGCACTCATGATTTTGCGAACGCGGCGCCCAGCTTGACGTTGCGGAAGCGCGCGGGCGATGCGCCGTGTCCAGTGCCCATGGTCTGCATGGGCTGGCCCTTGCCGCAATTGGGCGTGCCCCACAGCGTCCAGTGCTCGCGCGAGCAGATGGCGTCGCAGCTGTTCCAGAATTCCGTGGTGATCCCGCTGTAGCTGGGATTTTTCAGCATCCGCGTTTTCTTGCCGCCCTTGATCTCCCAGGCAATTTCCGTGGAAAACTGGAAATGGTAGCGGCGGTCGTCGATGGACCAGGAGCGATTCGTCTCCATCAGAATGGCGTCGTCCGTGTCGGCGATCAGGTCCTTGTAGCGCCATGTTCCGGGAAGAATGCTGATGTTGGTCATGCGGATAATCGGCAACCGGTTCCACGATTCCGTGCGCATCGTCCCGCCGGAACGTTCGAGGCCAATGGAAACAGCCGTCTCGCGATTCGATAAGTAGCCGGTGAAGAGTCCGTCGGAGATGATCGGCGTGCACTGCGCGGGAACGCCTTCGTCGTCGTAGCCGAATGTGCCGAGGCCCGGGCCGTGCTCGAGACGCGCGTCGGCTACGACATTGACGATGTCGGAACCGTACCGCAGCTTGCCCAGCTTTTCCGTCGTCAGGAAACTCATCCCCGCAAAATTG
>JBGQJJ010000248.1:0-2406 GCA_041498955.1 Terriglobia bacterium | reverse complement strand
TTACCGAACCCGCCACGATTGAATTTTTTCACGACATTGGCATCCCCATTTACAATGGCTACGGTTGCACGGAGGCGTGCACCGCCATCACACTGAACGATCTCCGGCCCTTCCGGCCCAACACCGTCGGCAAACCCGTGCGCGGGATGGAAATTCGCATCGCGGAACCCGACGCGGACGGAATCGGCGAAGTGGCCGTGCGCAGCAAAACGGTAATGTCCGAGTATCTGGACGATCCCGAAATGACGGCGGAAACCATCGTGAATGGCTGGCTCATGACCGGCGACCTCGGCCGCGTCGACGCGACGGGCCATTTGCAACTTTTCGGCCGCAAGAAAAACATGATCGTCACCGCCGAAGGAAAGAATATTTATCCGGAAGACATCGAAAACAATTTCGAGGGCATTGCGGTAAAGGAGTTTTGCGTCTTCGCTGCGAACTACATCTGGCCGCAGCACACCATGACCGGCGAGCAGCTCGTGCTGGTGCTCCATTCCGAGCCGGGACACGCCGTGGACGACGCGCTGCTCCAGGAACTTTCCCGGCGCAACGCGCAGCTTTTGAACTACAAACGCGTTTCCGGCTACGTGGTCTGGGATCAGGATTTTCCCCGCAATGCCGCGATGAAAATCAGGCGCGTCATTCTTGCCGGGCAAATCGGCAAGCAACTCGACCGCGGCGCGGTGGTCCCCTTGTGAACGAAGGCTATTTCACGATCGTGAATCCGGCGGCCGGCGGCGGACGCTGCGGAAAACTGGCCGCGCGCGCGCTCGACCGGCTCCGCGCGGCAGGCCTTCGCCTGGAGGTGCGCGAAACGCGAGCTCCCGGCGAGGCCACCGTGCACGCATGCGGCGCTTACGCCGACGGTTTCCGCAAGTTCATTGCCGTGGGAGGCGACGGCACGAGCTTCGAGATCGTCAACGGACTTTTTCCGGATGCGGCCACGAAAGGCCGCGCGTCCCTGGGATTTCTTCCCCTCGGCACGGGCAATTCCTTTCTTCGAGACTTCGTTGAAAACGGGACGGCCCTCGCGGAATTTGGCATCCAGGCGATCCTGGATCGCCGCACGCGTTCCTGCGACGTCATCCGCCTGGATCACTCGGGCGGCTCCATTTATTACATCAATACGCTGAACATGGGTTTCGCGGCGGATGTCGCGACCTTGACGAATCGCCGGCTAAAATTTCTTGGCGAGCCCGGCTATCTGGCCGGAGTGCTTGTTTCCCTGGCCCGGCTGCGCCGCCGCCCGTTTCCGCTTCGCGCGGACGGCGAGCGCGACGACCGGCGTTGCCTGTTTGTTGCCTTTAGCAATAGTAAGTACACCGGCGGTAAAATGATGATCGCGCCGCATGCCTCGATCGACAGCGGCACGATTGAATACGTTCACTGGGGACCGATTGGCCGTTTGGGCCTGGTGCGGAATCTGCCGACTCTGTTTACCGGGTCGCATATCCGGCACCGAATGGCCTCGAGGCGCACGGCGGCGCGGATCGAATTCGAGTTGAAGCACCCGGTCGATGTGGTCGTCGACGGAGAAGTGCTCACGCTCGAAGCCGAATCGCTGGAAGTGCTGCCCGGCGCGCTGGATGTGATGGTATGAACGTGGAAAGCGAACAACCGATTTCGGCGCCGGCAACTGCAGAGGCCGCCGGCGAGCAGGGCTTTCGCCGCGCATGGGCCATTGCGCGGAGCACGTATCATTGGCTGCTCTCCGCGGCGTTTTTCTTTCCCGTGTGCAGCTTCCTCGTTCTGCTCGGCATCTTCATCGATCCGCGCAGGAATGACGGCGCCCAGCGCATGCTTTGCCGCGTGGTCATGAAGTTCGCAGGCGTCAATCTCGTCGTGCGGCGCGCGCCCGGCTTCGACCCTGCGCGCACTTGCTTCCTTCTCACCAATCACGTCAACCTGTTCGATCCGTTCGTCCTCTACGCCACGGTCCCGCAATTTTTTCGAGGCCTGGAACTGGAATCGCATTTTCGGATTCCCGTATACGGTTGGATGATGAAACGCTTCGGCAATGTTCCCGTCCCGGACGTGAATCGGCCTTCCGACCTGAAACGCATGTGGCGGCTGACTCGCGCGGCGCTCGATTCCGGAGTAAGTCTCGCCGTGTTCCCCGAAGGGCAGCGGACACGGGATGGCCGCGTCGGGCCATTCAAGGACGGAGTATTCCGGATGGCGCTGCAATTCGGCACGCCCATTATTCCCGTCAGCATTGTCGGCGCGTTTGAATTCAACAAAAAAACAAGCTGGCTGATCCGGCCGGGGACCGTCACCGTATACCTGCACGATGTGATTGAAACGAAGGACCTGAGGAAGGAAAATTTTCCGGCGCTGCGCGACCGTGTTCACGCGATCATCGCGGGCCCGATTGATGAAGCTGCCGCGTCCTCGGTGAAAACCAAG
>JBGQJJ010000247.1:0-2406 GCA_041498955.1 Terriglobia bacterium | reverse complement strand
TCTTTCCACTGATCAACCAGTGCTGGGAAGCGCGCCGCCGCCGCATTTCCACTCCGGCTCTGAACAACTGGCTCAAGGACGAAGTGGACTTGCAACGCGGCACCACGCCGAAGGCGCGCCCCGTGCGCATTTACTACATTACGCAAGCGAAAATCGGTCCGCCGACGTTCCTCATGTTCACCAATCAGAAGGCGCCGCTGCACTTCAGCTACTCCCGTTTCCTGGAGAACCAGTTGCGCGCCAAGTTTGACTTCATCGGCACGCCGATCCGCTTCATCCACCGCCTCCGCAAACGCGGCGAAAGGCCCTCGGGCGGTGACGCCGGCCGTGACCAATGAACGCTTCCCTCTACAGCAATTCACTGCAAACTGTTAGGATATCCGCGTCCCCCTTCCCGGCAGGGTTTCAACCAATGCCAAGCAACGGCACAGCCGCGCAAACCGCAATTGAAAAGGGCTTGTATCGCATCAGTGACGTCAGCCGGTTGGCGGCACTGAAGCCTTTTGTGCTGCGCTACTGGGAAACCGAATTCCCCATGCTCCAGCCGCTCAAGAGCGCCGGCGGCCGCCGCCTCTATCGTCAGGAAGATGTGGATATGGTCTTCCGCATCAAGCGCCTGCTCTACGACGAGGGGTTCACGATCGCGGGCGCGCGACGGCATCTCCGCGAGCACGAAGGAGCGATGGATTCGGAAGGCGCCTCTGCCAACACGTCCGCCGAGGGGGCAGCGCAGCTCCTCAGCCGCAAGATGCTACTCGATCTACGCGATACGCTGCGGGCTTTCTTGACGCTTCTTGAACGGCGGTGATAGCCTTGAGGGTGCTGATCCCCTCTCCGATTCGGCCTTCTGATTTTTCGGCCTGTCGTGGTCAGCGTACCGGTCGGGACGTAGCGCAGCCTGGTAGCGCGCACGCTTGGGGTGCGTGAGGTCGCTGGTTCAAATCCAGTCGTCCCGACCATTTCTTTTTCGGACACGCCGCCGCTGCCTCGCATTTCCGCCGCTGGAAAACCGCGTACTCTGGTGGTCTTGAGAAAATGAAGCGACGCAAATCGCATAAACGATGCCGCATATTTTGCTGACGAACGATGATGGATACCAGGCCGAGGGCCTTCGCGCGCTGGCCGCGGTGTTCGAAGGACTTGCCACGGTGAGCATTGTGGCGCCGAGCCGGGAACAGAGCGGGACGGCGCAATCGCTGACGCTGCGCACACCAATCGTCTGCCACCCCGTAGGGGAACGGCAGTGGGCCATCGACGGGACGCCGGCGGATTGCGTGATCGTGGCGCTGCACAAACTCTTGCCGGAGAAACCGGACATGGTGATTTCCGGGATTAATCACGGCGCGAATCTCGGAGAAAATGTCTACTACTCGGGAACCGTGGGCGCGGCACGCGAAGGGGCACTGCATCACATTCCGTCGATGGCGATGTCGCTGTGTTCGAAAGGCGCGAAAGTGAAATTTGAAAACTCCGCGCGAGTGGCGCGGGCCGCGGCGGAAATGATCTTGAAGGAAGGCTTGCCGGATCAAGTGCTGCTGAACGTGAATGTGCCGGAGCCGTGGAATGGCGGAGTGAAATTCACGCGGCAGTCTCAGAAAATCACGCGTAACCAGCTAAGCGAAGGAAAAGATCCGCGTGGCCGCCGCTATTTCTGGCTCTTCGAACAAAAGATCGACAGGGATGTCGAGCCAAATACAGATTACGAGGCGATTTTTGCGGGGGATGTTTCCATCACACCGCTGCACCTGGACCCGACTCACACCGAGTCACTCAATCACCTTTCGCACTGGGGAAAACAAATCGCTGCCTCGTTCTGTAAATAGAGCAAAATGAAAGTAAGAAGGGCGCCGCCCGCCGCGGCGGGCGCCCCTACAAAGAACGCCGCGCTAGTTGACCTTGGCGGCGGATGGAGCGATGAGCGGGACGTTATTTTTCTGCATGGTGTCGTTGAGCGCTGGGATATCTTTCGATAACACTTCCCGCCACTTCACGAGTTGGGTTTCGAGCTGCGGGTCGAGCTCAGCGAACACTGCGAATTCGGCAGCAGTCGGCGCGGCATCGGCGCTGTCCACGACTTCACCCAAATAACCGAGCTTGCTGTTGAGCTTAGTCGGGTAGTTGGCCTCGTCCTCGGAAGCCTTCGAATTCACTTGGATCAATTCCTCTTCGATAGCGCTGATTTTCTTGCGCAGGTCGCTGGAGGCGGATACCACCGTCTTGGCATCGTCGCGTGAACCAAGGCGCGTTTCGAGTGCCTGGAGCTGTGTTCGCAGGTCGCGAATGGCCAAGATGGCTTTGTTCATCTCGTCCTGGCGGTCGCGCAGCTTGAGCATCAGGTCGAATTGTTTGCGCAGGTCTTCTTCGGACGTTTTCACACGGGGATCAAGCTTCACTTCGAGCGGAGCC
>JBGQJJ010000246.1:0-2422 GCA_041498955.1 Terriglobia bacterium | reverse complement strand
GCCCATGGCGCAATTCCAGAGCAAGCTCGGAATCGACACCCTTCGCTACTTGAACGACCACAAGGTTCAGGGCTCAGTGGTTTTTCCCGCTTCCGCGTATCTTGAAATGGCGCGCGCGGCTTCGGCGGAACTCTTTGGAGCCGGCTCGCAGGTTTTATCCAACGTTGCGTTCCAGGAAGCGCTGATTCTTCCCGCCTCGGGAACGCGCACTTTGCAGCTCGTTGCTTCTCCGGCATCGAGCGGCAGCGCTTCTTTCCAGATTTACAGTTCCAACGCAAACCTGAACGGCAGCCACGAGAATCCAGCGTGGACCTTGCACGCTTCCGGCGACATGCGCATGGAGGTCGCGGAGTTTGTCCGATGCGCCGAGGAACAATATAGCCTGGATGAAATACGGGCCCGGTGTCCGCAACGCAAAACAGCCGCGGAGCTTTACTCATCTTTGAGAAATGCTGGCTTGGAATACGGCCCGAGTTTCCAGGGCGTCCAGCAGTTGTGGTGCGGACAGCGCGAGGCGCTTGGAGAAGTGCGGCTACCAGTTGCCGTGATTCCGGTTTGCCAAACCAACGGAAAATCCGATGGTACATGGATTCACCCTGCGCTCCTCGATTCCTGCCTGCAGGTGCTCGCGGCTGCATTGCCGGAAGACAGAACCGGGTCGGGACGGAAATGGATCTATCTCCCTGTCGGAGTCGCGAGTTTTCGATTTTTGGCGCGGCCGGATTCACGTGTCTTCAGCCACTGCGTCGTTCGCCCAGGCAGCAGCCTCGGAACGGAATTCCTCGAGGCGGACATCCGCCTGCTTGACGAAGATGGCTGCGTCACCTGTGAACTCCTCGGATTTCGGGCGAAGCTCGTCTCAGCAGAAATAGATCGGGAGGCGCGCGAGAATCCCGGCGACTTGCTGTACGACGTCACCTGGGTGGCGAAGCGGCCCGCCGCGTCGCGGAATTCCAATGGTTCGGAGCCGCCTTCCTGGTTCATCCTCGCCGATCGCGGCGGCATTGGGAATGCGCTTGCGGCCCGTCTTCAGTTGCAGGGAGAGAATTGCATCGTGGCAAGTCCGAATGATCTTCGGGATCTCAATCGGCATGTTGGCTCCTGCAACGTCGTCCATCTTTCGAGCCTCGACCTGTGCGATCTCGCCGCTCGCCCCGCCGCGATCCTGGAAGCGCAGACCCGGTGGATCGAAACATTGCAATTTGTTCAGACCATGCTTCGCGAGGCCAAGGGTTCCAAGCGGCGGCTGTGGATCGTAACTCGCGGCGCGCAGGCCGTTGGACCCACGCCCGGGCATGTCTCTCTGGCCCAGACTCCCCTATGGGGATTGGCAAAGTCGATTGATCTCGAGCACGCGGAACTGGGCTGCACACGGATCGATCTCGATCCCGAAGGGGGCGCCGAAGAACTCGCCGCACTCTCTGAGGAATTGTCGCTCCCCGGCGCCGAGCGCGAAGTTGCTTTCCGAAAAGGAACGCGTTACGTCGCCCGGCTCGTGCCGCGCGCGCCCAAACTCTCAAGCGGCGCGCTCCTGGATGTTCCGGACGCGGATTCGTTTCGCCTGGGTATCTCGCGCCCCGGCAATCTCGAGAATTTGATATTGCGCGGAAGCTCTCGTCAGGAGCCGCAGCCCGGCGAAGTCGAGATCCGCGTAAATGCCGCGGGACTGAACTTTCGCGATGTCATGAATGCCGCGGGCGTATATCCCGGCGGGCCGATCCCCTTCGGCGCCGAGTGCTCGGGAACGATTTCCGCCGTCGGCTCTGGTGTAACGGACATGCGGGCCGGCGACGAGGTAATTGCCGTGGCCAACGGCAGTTTCAGCGCCTTCACCACCGCGGACGCGCGCGCCGTCGTTCCCAAGCCCTCCGCTTTCAGCTTTGGACAAGCGGCCACGATTCCGATCGCGTTCCTCACGGCCTACTACTCTCTCCACCATCTTGCAAAACTTTCCCGTGGGGAGCGCGTCCTCATCCACGCCGCGGCCGGCGGCGTGGGCCTCGCCGCCGTGCAACTGGCTCAGCACGCCGGCGCGGAAATTTTCGCGACCGCCGGCTCTCCGGAGAAGCGAGCGTACCTTAAGTCGATGCGTGTGCCGCACGTTCTAGACTCGCGTTCCCTGGCTTTCGCCGATGAAATCATGAAGACGACAGGCGGCCACGGCGTCGACGTCGTTCTCAATTCTCTCCCGGGCGAATACATTACCCGCAGCCTTTCGATCCTCGCCGCGTATGGCCGGTTCGTGGAAATCGGAAAGACGGATATCTATCAGAACAAGCCGCTGGGCCTGTTCCCGTTTCGCAATAACCTCTCGTATTTTGCCCTCGACCTGGAGCGCGTATGCCGCGAGCGTCCGGCCCTCGTCCGCTCGCTGCTGCTTGAACTGCTGGCGATGTTCCAGCAGGGCAGCCTCAAGCCGTTG
>JBGQJJ010000245.1:0-2430 GCA_041498955.1 Terriglobia bacterium | reverse complement strand
GGCCCGTCTTGATCAGAGTGAATTTACGGAATTCGACGAGGTAGGACGGCAGCCACGAGAGAAAAAACCACAGCGAGTAGATGTACGCGGCGTAGGCGCACATCACGGCCCACATGTTTCCGTGCTTGAGCAGAATGCTCCAGGGAACTTTCGGGCGCTTGGCGACGTTCGCGTGCTTGATCTCGCCTTTTTCGTCGAGGCCGCGGATGCGGGTGAGTTCGGCGCGGCTCACTTTGACGTGCTCTTCGGGCATGTTGCGGTACACCACCATGTAAAGGAGAGACCACAGCAAACTCAGGACGCCGATCACGTAGAAAACCGATCGCCAGCCGTAATGAATCATGATGAAGACGGCGATGGGAGGGCCAATCGCCGCGCCAAATCGGCTGGCGGCGTGGCTGATTCCCTGCACGAAGCCGCGTTCGTCCCGCGGGTACCACATTTGCATGGCTCGCGTCGCGGTGGGAAACGCGCCCGCCTCGCCCACGCCGAGCGCGAAGCGAATCCCCCACAAGGAATAAAATCCGGTGGCCATGGTGGTGAGGACGGCAATTACGGTGCGATAGGCCATGATGGTGGAAAGGACTCGTCGCGGGCCGAAGCGGTCGCCGAGCCATCCGCCGGGCACCTGGAAAAGCGCATACGCCCAGATAAAGGCGCTGAAAATAACCCCCATCGTGACTTTGCTGAAGCCGTATTCCTTGCTGATGAACGGCGCGGTGTTGGCGAGGCTCACGCGATCCAGATAGGTAATGAGGTACATCAAACAGAGGAGAAGCAGCACTACCCAACGCACATAGCTTCGCCCGGACAGCTCCTGCTTCTCCATTTCCATGCCTCCGTCACGCCCTGAAGAATCAACTCTGAACGAATTGGTTTGATTTCGGTCTTTCAGATATACACCGCGCCCACATTGACAGCAATCTTTTTTCGGCGGCGGGAATGACACATTTCGACGGCAAAAGTGCCCTCACCGTCCCGAAGAACGCGGGACGGTGAGGCCTCTCCATAAAAGCATTGCATCGGCGCGGCTGGTTTTGTAGAGGCAGCCCGATTTTGGGGCGGGCAGCTTTCCGCTTCTCTCTTGCCATGTGAGTGCGGGCGAGTCAGAATATCGTGCTGCGTCAACCCCGACCATGAGCACAGTGCAAATTTCAACGCCGCTGCCTCTCAGTTCGCATGGGAAACCCGTGGATTCTTTCGCGCAGGCCGGCGAACTCGAGAGCGAACTGAAACGCGTGGTGAAGGGCGAGGTGCGCTTCGACCGCGGCAGCCGCGCGCTGTACTCGTCGGACGGCTCGAACTACCGCCAGATACCGATCGGCCTCGTGGTTCCTCGCGATGACGACGATGTGATCGCGACGGTGGCCGCGTGCAGGAAATTCGGCGCGCCGGTTCTGCCGCGCGGAGCCGGCACGAGTCTTGCCGGGCAGACCTGCAATGTCGCCGTGATTCTGGACTTCACGAAGTATATGAACAAGATACTCGAGATCGACCCCGCGGGAAGATTCGCGCGAGTCCAGCCCGGCGTGGTTCTGGATACGCTGCGCAACCGCGCCGAGAAGCATCAACTGACGTTCGGCCCCGATCCATCCACGCACAGCCGCTGCACGCTCGGAGGAATGATCGGAAACAATTCCTGCGGCACGCATTCCTTGCTGGCTGGGAAAACGGTCGACAACGTCATCGAGCTGCGCATTTTGCTGTACGACGGCACGCAGATGACAGTGGGCTCTATTTCCGGAGAGGCCGACCTCGATTCCATCATTGCGCAGGGAGGCCGCCGGGGCGCGATCTATTCCCAGCTGCGGAACATTCGCAATCAGTACGCCGGCCTGATCCGCGCGAAGTATCCGAAAATTCCCCGGCGCGTCTCCGGCTATAACCTCGATCAATTGCTGCCGGAGAGCGGATTTAACGTGGCGAAATCGCTGGTCGGGACAGAGGGCACGTGCATGATCGTGCTCGAAGCCAAACTTCGGCTGATCCAGAGTCCGCAGCACAGATCGCTCGTCTGCCTGGGCTATCGCGATACGTTTTCGGCGGCCGATCATGTGCCGGAGATTTTGCCGCTGAAGCCCATAGGGCTTGAAGGGTTTGAAGGAAGCATCGTCGATGGCCTCAGAAAGAAAAAAGCGCCTCACCTGGAACTGATTCCGGAGGGGCGCGGTTTCCTGCTGGTGGAATTCGGTTCGAATGACCCGGCCGAGGCCGACGAGGCCGCGCGCCGACTGATCGAGCAGTTGAAACAGGCGGCCGATCCTCCCAACGTGCGGCTCTATCCAAAGGCCGAAGCGCGCCACGACTGGAAGTTGCGCGAGGCCGGGCCGCGCGCGGCCGCCGCCGCGCCGGGTTCCCCTCCCGAATGGGAAGGATGGGACGACGCGGCAGTTCCGCCCGAGAAATTGGGCAACTACCTGCGCGATATCC
>JBGQJJ010000244.1:0-2501 GCA_041498955.1 Terriglobia bacterium | reverse complement strand
GGTTCCGCGCTCACCCAATCGTTCTTGTATCCGAAGCGCGCGGGCCACTCCGAAGAAGAAATCAGCGCGCCGTCATCCGCAACGATGTCGACGAAATCGAGTTGCTGCGTTTGGGCGATGCCGCGCGCGTCGTTGTAATACTGGGATGCGTCGGACTGCGGGCGGTTCAGGTCCATCGCCATGCGGAGCGTGGCCTCGGCATCGGCGATGCTCTCCACGCGACGTGCGATTTCGTCTCCGCGCTGCGCGTATTCGCGGCGAAACTGCGCCACCAGGGCGTCGGTCCGCTGGCGGTCAAATTCCTCGAACGCGCGGCGCGTGTAGACCGACACGCCCCACGCCACCATCGTCACCGCCGCGACAATGGTCGCCACAAAGAAGGCCAGCAGCTTGGTGCGGAAGCTCATGGGGAGTTCCCTCCCACGGTGGACGGCGGTCCAAGCCACACGTCCTCCAACCTCCATCCGCCCCAGCGCGGCGCCATCCAATCACGCACCTGCGGACTGAGCCCATAACTTTCGGAAACGTGAACGAGAGGGATCACGCGAAACGCGTCAATGGGCGCGCGCTCGGCGGTGTAAATCTGCCACGGCGTTTCCAGGTCCGTTGCGGCCGCTTCGCCAAGCGAATTTAAAAGCTCGGACAGAGCCGCGGCGGGATCGGGCGCGGCAATGCGATGGCGCACCAGCCGCAAATCGGCCGCAGGAGGTTTCCCCTTTCCATCCGCAACTTGTCCCGACACTTGCACCTTGATCCCTACTTCTCGCAAATTGACGGCCACGCGATCCGCCACCGCTCGAGCTTCAGCATCGCCCGAATCGTAAAACAGCACAAGGGGCATGGATCGGGAAAGTTCGCGCTCGGAAGCTGCCAGCAAATCCTTCGCGCGCGGCAGGTCGGACGCGGCGGGGAGCAGGTGCGCGTAACCCGAAATCCAGTTCGGCAGCAAACCGCCGGCCGAGACTCCCTGCTTTTGCAGGATGACGTCCGCGATGGAAGCGCGATCGATGGACAGCGAAATCGCTTGCCTGAGACGGGCATCCTGTACGGCAGGATGAGACGCGTCAAAGACAAGCGCAAATAGTTCCACGGGATCGCTGGACGCGGTGCGCACACCTCGTTGCGCGGTGTGGCGCACTTGAGACGCGGGCAACTCCACAACATCGGCCTGGCCAAAGGAGATGGCATTGGCCTGCTGTTGAAAGTCGACGCCCATCAGAAGTTCAATCTTGTCCACAAAGGGCCGACCTGCCCAGCACGATTCGTTTGCGATGAGGACCGCGTGCGCAGAACTCCCCGCCGTTGGCCACTCCGTCAAGCGAAACGGTCCGGTGCCCGTGAGGGTATTGTCCTCGGCCGTATGGAAAATGAAGTAGCGGCCGGCAGCTAATTCTGTTGGAAAATCCGGCAAGGAGTGTTCCGCTTGTATGACAACCGAATCGGAAGTAGCGCTCACATCAAAGGAGGCGCCGAGCAATTGCTGAAGCGCCATAGCGGCAACGGGTGGCGTGAGCGGCGACCCATCGCTAAATTTCACGTCCTCGCGCAAACGAAATTGCCAGCGCTTGGACTGCGCATCGTGCTGCCAGGAAATTGCGAGCGCGGGCTGAAGCGTTCCGTGCTCATCCAGCCTGGCGAGGCGATCGAAGACCAGCGAATCCAGACGCTCGGCCGCTGCCGCTTGCGCCGGAGCCGACGGCCATTGGCGCGGGTCGATCGTGGCAATCTGTTCGCGCATTTGAACGCGCAAGGTTCCGCCGCGTTGCGGCCGCGTCGATGCCGCCGCATTCGGGGCAATGGCGGCCGCTCCCAGTGCGAGGAGCGCCACTAATCCTCCGAACAGATTATTGCCCGCAGGAAAAAGACAAACGATACGCTTCATAATTTCCGGATGTGAGGTTCCGCACGACGGCCCTGGGCGTCTCCGATACCCCGTGCAATGCCGTAATCGGCCCCGGGAAATCCAGTTCGGCGCTGACCGCGACGGCGCCGCTCGACTCCGTCTGGAACACTTGCAACGAATCCGTTTGCGTATAGTCGCGCGCGCCTGTAGCCAGAAACCGGCTCGCGCCGCCGCAAACCGGTTTCATTTCGATTACGGTGCCTTTACCCGGCGGCGGAGGACCCGCTGGCGCGATGTCGAACATCACCGGGAAGCGGCTGGCGGCTGGTCCTCCGGCCGATCCCTCCTTCGGTAAACACCCGTCCAAGTTGGGCGTTTCCAAATTCACGGTGCAGACCCGCGGCGCGAGGAAGAATTCAATCGTATTCCCGATTGAATCAAAGTTGAGATTTCCCCACGGATCGCGGCTCGCACTTTGCAAGGATGTGATCTCTATCGTGCTCGCAGTGCCGGTCTGCTTATCTTGAATCCGCAAGCCATCCGGCAGAAGCAATACCAGCCAGGATTTCCCGGCGCCATTTGAAACCTCTCCCGCATCCAGGATGCGCTCCGGCCCTTCCCAGAATCTCTCGCTGCGGATCGTCACAGGCATCGCCTT
>JBGQJJ010000243.1:0-2513 GCA_041498955.1 Terriglobia bacterium | reverse complement strand
GCCCATCTACAATTTCCTCGGCCTCTCCGTGGGCGTGATCGTCCATGGTCTCACGGACGAAGAGCGGCAGCAGGCCTACGGATCGGACGTGGCCTACGGCACGAACAACGAATTCGGTTTCGATTACTTGCGCGATAATATGAAATTCGATCTCGTGGACTGCGTCCAGCGCGGCCATCACTTCGGAATCGTGGACGAAGTGGACTCGATCCTGATCGACGAGGCCCGCACACCGCTGATCATCTCGGGCCCCGCCGAGGAGTCCACCGACAAGTACTACCGCATCGACAAAATCATTCCGAAATTGATTCAGGATATCGATTACATCGTCGAGGAAAAACACAGGACCGCGACACTGACCGAAGAAGGCGTCAGCAAGACCGAAAAATTGCTGGGGCTCGGCAATATGTACGACCCGCAGCACATGGAAACGATTCACCACGTCTATCAGGGACTCCGCGCCCACACGCTTTATAAGCGCGACGTCGAATACGTGGTCAAAAACGGCGAGGTCGTCATCATCGATGAATTCACGGGACGCGAGATGCCCGGCCGCCGCTGGTCGGACGGCTTGCATCAGGCCGTGGAAGCGAAGGAAG
The DNA here is from genome assembly GCA_041498955.1 of Terriglobia bacterium. GTDB lineage: Bacteria > Acidobacteriota > Terriglobia > Acidiferrales > UBA7541 > Palsa-360. The sequence goes on along the minus strand of JBGQJJ010000243.1, from coordinate 1,914 downwards.
GCGTCAAGATCGAGCGCGAAAATCAGACCCTCGCGACGATCACCTTCCAGAATTATTTCCGGATGTATAAGAAACTTTCCGGCATGACCGGAACCGCGGAAACCGAGGCCACCGAATTCAACAAGATTTATAAACTGGATGTATCGCTGATCCCCACCAACCGCACGCTCCGCCGCGAGGAATTTTCCGACGTGGTCTACCGCACCGCGGGGGAAAAATACGAGGCCGTAGTCAACGGCATCCTGCAAGAGGATAACTCCCACGCGCACGGGATCCGGCAACTTCACGAATCGGGCCAGCCGGTGCTCGTCGGCACGATTTCGATTGAAAAATCCGAACATCTGGCGAATCTGCTGAAAAAGGCGGGCATCCCGCACCAGGTCTTGAACGCGAAGCAGCATGAGCGCGAGGCAAAAATCATCTCTCAGGCGGGGCGCAAGGGCGCGGTCACGGTTTCCACCAACATGGCGGGCCGCGGCACCGACATCTTACTGGGCGGCAATCCCGAAGCGATGACCCGCGAGCATTGCTTGCACGAACGGCTCGCGATTCCGTACATCGCGGCGCCCGCTGTGATTGGCGGAGAAGGCTCCGACGGCAGCACTGCGCCCAACATGGTTTTGTTCCAGCAGGAAGGCAAGATTTTTCAGGTCCCCGCGGATCAATGGAAACCCATCTACGACATATTTGCGGAGCAATGCCGCGCGGAACACGATGAAGTGATCGCTCTCGGCGGATTGCACATTCTCGGCACCGAGCGCCACGAAGCGCGGCGCATCGACAATCAGCTCCGCGGGCGCGCCGGCCGCCAGGGCGACCCGGGCTCCTCCCGTTTTTTCCTTTCGCTTGAGGACGATCTGCTGCGCGTGTTCGGCGGCGAGCGCGTCAAGGCGCTGATGTACCGGCTGGGAATGACCGAGGGAATTCCCATTGAGTCCAAGCTCATTTCACGCCGCATCGAAAACGCGCAAATGGCCGTCGAGGCCCAGAACTTCGAGGCCCGCAAGCACCTGCTCGAATACGACGACGTGATGAACAAGCAGCGCGAGACGATCTATTCGATTCGCCGCTCCGCCCTCGAAGGAAAGGAACAAAAAGATTATGCCCTGGGCATCGCGGAAGACATTGCCCGCGAACAGGTGGAAACTTCTTGCCCGGCAAACGAGCATCCGGCCAAATGGAACGTCACGCAATTCGCCGCCTCCGTCTTGAATCAGTACGGCATCGATGTGAAGGTCGCCGGAATCGACGCAGGCAAGTTGAACCACGCGGAACTCGCGGACACGGTTGTCGAGCGCGTCAAGGAACGCTACGCCGAAAAGGAAAAACTCTTCGGCGAGCCCATGATGCGCTGGCTCGAGCGGCGGATCATTCTGGATATCGTCGACACGCAGTGGAAGGACCACCTGTTAACGCTCGACCACTTGAAGGAAGGCATCGGCCTGCGCGGGTACGGACAAAAAGATCCGCTCGTCGAATTCAAAAAGGAAGCTTTCATTCTGTTTGAGGACATGATGGGGCGCATCGACTCCGAGACGGTCCGCTATCTTTTCCTGGTCCAGCCCGCCCGGCCCGAAGACGAAGCCCGGGAAATCGAGCGGCGCCAGCGCCGTCAGCAGCAGGAATTGCAATTTCAAGCCGGAGCCGCGGAAGCCGAGCAGCCTAAGCCGGTCCGCACCGGAGCAAAAGTCGGCCGGAATGCCCCGTGTCCTTGCGGGAGCGGGAAGAAATATAAGAGGTGCCACGGCGCGGCGGCTTAATTGGCGGATTTATCCCGCCACGCCGTAAATTCTCAGCGCATCCTCGCAGGGCCAAATCGCCGCGCCACAAAATGAAAAAGCCGGCATGGAGCGAAGCTTTCTCGCCAAATACCGGCCATTGAAAAAAGGATTGTTGCGTCCTTTAGAAGTTGAG
>JBGQJJ010000242.1:0-2556 GCA_041498955.1 Terriglobia bacterium | reverse complement strand
CTGGATTGACGCACGTCGTCGATCGTACTCAGCGCCTGGCGAACCGCTTCGCCGACGTGCTTGGCTACCGCTGCTTGCGCGGCTTTCTCCGCTGCCTGCTGGAGTTTCCCTTGCAGCGCCGAAACAAGCGCATCGGGGGTAATGACCACACGCCGCGGTTTCGGCATCTCCGTCTCTTGCGGAGACGCCGATTCGGAAGCAGCATGCGACGGGGAAGGGAACGTAGCGACCTCGGCCATCTTCGGTTCCGGCCGCGCCGGCAGCTCAACGAGATTTGCACTTGTGGTTACAGGATTTTGCGCCGGCGCGACCACAGCGCCAAATTGCGCGATCGTGGTGCTCGTTTGTCCCGCGGACAGCCAATCCTGCGGTGGCACCACGATCCCCCACACATTTCCGGGGATTTCCAACTCCACGCCGACTTGCTGCAATTCGCGCGAACTCTGGGACACATGCACCGACTTCACGATCGCGCGCATGGACGGAGGTTTCGGTTCAACGTTCAAGCCCACCACCTGCATCGTGACCCACGACCCTACACCGTAGTCGTGCCGGGACGGATACCGGCAACCATGCAGGTTGAGGCTGGTGGAGACGGTTCTCTCCACGAACGGTTCCCCCAAGCGATTTTGGCCAAAAATGATCAGCGGGATAGACCGTTCGATGCGGGTGCTGCGGCGCGCGTCTTCGCCGGTACTATTCCGAGGAGCACTAGCGAGAGTCGATTGGCTCACATCTCCTCCCGAGAAACTGATTTTCGAAGCCTATTCGAATTGAAACCTTTTTGCGCAGAGGGTGAATCTTTTTCGCGAGGATGCAAACTCCAACTGGCCGCCGCCCAAACTGCGGCACGGTCATGAGGAGCGTGCCTTCCTTGCGACCCCACGCGGCTGATGTTAGCCCAAGCTCGCGCCGTTGTCGATGTCCGGGTTGTTTTTCTGCGGGTCAAAACTCCGATTCCAACTGGAGCGCCGGAAGGACGCGACGAGTTGCTTCATCTCTGGTAGGCTTTGCCTTTTCGAGAGAGGAGTTTCTCATGCGCCGCATCGCTTCTGCTGTTTTGTTGAGTCTGGTTCTCCCCGTGCTTGCCATCGCCCAGGCGCCACATGTCGTCGCCATCCGCGCCGGAAAGCTGATCGATGGAAAGGGCGACAAGCCGATCGAGAACGCGCTGATCGTGATCGAGAGAGACAGGATTAAGTCGGTGACGCCGGGCGGCAGTGCACCATCCGGCGTGGAGGTTATCGATCTTTCGAAGGTCACCGTGTTGCCCGGGTTCATCGATACCCACACCCACGTCATGCTGAACGGCGACATCACGGCCGAAGAGTACGACGAGCAATTGCTGAAGGAATCGATTCCCTACCGTGCGATCCTCGGCGCACGCAACGCCCACATTGCTCTCTCGCATGGATTCACGACACTCCGCGACGTCGAAACCGAAGGCGCGATGTACGCCGACGTGGATGTAAGGACGGCCATCGCCAATGGCGAAGTCCCCGGCCCGCGCATGCAGGTAGCCACGCGCGCGATGACTCCGACCGGGATGTATCCGCTGCTGGGTTATTCGTGGGAGCTGAAAGTGCCGACCGGCGTGCAATACGTCGACGGAGTCGACGGCGCACGCAAGGCCGTGCGCGAACAAGTGATGTATGGAGCCGACTGGATCAAGTATTACTCCGACCGCCGCTATCATTTCGAATCCGACGGCGTGCTCCATTCGATGGTGAATTTCACCGACGAGGAAGCGCGGGCCATCGTTGACGAAGCCCATCGCCTCGGAAAGAAAGTGGCGGCGCACGCCATCGGCAGCGACGGCATCGCCGCTGCGCTGCGAGCGGGCGTGGACACGGTCGAACATGGTGACGGCCTCACAGAGGCGCTGATGGACGAAATGGCGAAGAGAGGAATTTATTGGGTACCGACGATCACCGTCGGGATGTACGTCGCGCCAGGCCGCGGCGGGAACTGGCCGAAGATGGCCGATCTGCAGCGCGAAAATTTTCCCAAGGCCATCAAAAAGGGCGTCAAGATTGCCCTAGGGACTGACGCCGGCGGCTTCGACTGGAAAAAACTGAATCAAGCCAAGGAATTCGAATACTACGTTCAGTACGGCATGACGCCCATACAGGCGATTCGCGCTGGCACGTCCGTCCCCGCCGAGCTTCTCGGCTGGGGCGACAAAGTGGGAACCATCGAGGCCGGCAGGTGGGCGGACATCGTCGCCGTCAGCGGTGACCCGCTCAAAGACATCACGGAACTACAAAAAGTAGTGTTTGTGATGAAAGGCGGCGCAGTCTACAAGAATGACGTGAAATGAAAGGGCAGAGCCTGCACACCTCTCCGCCAAGCTCACAGCGGGCTGAGCGGCGATGCAATGAACTGAAAAAGCGGGCAGACGAACATTCTTCGGCGGGGCTCACTTCGACAAAGTGGGCGACCGCGTAAGGAACGCCTGTCCCACTCGAACTAACGCCCGCCCTTCTTAGGACTCGGGGTGGGACCAATGATAATCTTGCCCCCTCCGCCACTCGCTGCCTCGCCGCCGCTGGCCGG
>JBGQJJ010000241.1:0-2633 GCA_041498955.1 Terriglobia bacterium | reverse complement strand
GGCCGGATCTTCTCCCGTCCGAGACGCTCGATGCCGGGAACGATGCCGCTGGTCGACAGCGTGACGTGCCGCGGCGCAAGCGCGACTCCCTTGGGATCGAGCAGGATGCGCACGGCGGCCATCGTCGCGTCATAATTGAGCAGCGGCTCGCCCTGGCCCATCAGAACGACATTCGTCTGCGGCGCGAGCTGCTCGCGATTTTCCTCGAGCGCAACTAAGACTTGCCCCACGATTTCGCCCGCCGTGAGATTGCGGATAAGACCCAACTGCGCGGTAAGACAAAAATGGCAATCGACAGCGCAACCGGCCTGCGTCGAAATGCAAATCGTCTGGCGCCCTTCGCGCGGCATGAAGACAGCCTCGATCTGCGCGGGCTTCGCGCCTTCCTCACCAGGCGCGCCGCCGATCGAGAAGAGATACCGGATCGATCCATCCACAGAAGGAAAACGGCGCACGATGCGCGGCGGCGTGATGCGTCCGCCTTCGGCGGAAGCGAGACGTTCGCGAAGTCCAACTGGCAAGTTCGTCATCGCGGCAAATTCAAAACGCCGCTCGGCATACAGCGCATGATACAGCTGCGCGGCGCGAAAGGGCCGCTCACCGAGCGACGCGAAGTACTCGCGCAATTCCTCCGCTGATTTTCCGAGCAATTCGACAGGCACGCGCAGTCTCCCGGAAGGCGTCCTTTCATACTAACATGCGCGCTCGCGCGCAATGATAATCCGCCCGTTCCCCCGATCGTCCATTCCTCGCATGCCGCCTGGCACAGCCCTTGCCGTAAAGAGAAATCTTGTCCATCGTTAACCCAATAACTCTTACTGAACACATCCTGAACTGCTCGTCGGCTTCCCCTATTTTAAAAAGTGGTACTATACCCATCGTGGGGAAAGTGCGCGTTGAAGCCGACTGCATCGAGTGCGTCATGGTGGAAACCAAAACTGCGCGTCACCGAACCACGCGAGTACGCATCGCCATTCCCGTGTTTATCTACGGAAATAATGTATCCGGTCCGCCCTTCAAGGAAATCACCCAGTCCGTGGAGGTCAACGCCAACGGCTGCCTCATTGAGCTGGCGACGCCCGTTGTCAAGGAACAGCCGCTTCTCCTGACGAACTTGAAGACCAATGATGAAATGGCCTGCACGGTAGTAACCTTGGGGAACGTTGTGAATGGAAAGACCGAGGTGGGACTTCGCTTCGCGCAGCCCTCACCGCGCTTCTGGGGAATCGGATTTCCGCCCGTAGACTGGGACCCTGCCGACCGAAAGCGGCCGGTGCCTCCAAAACGGTAAGAATCGCCGTGGGATTCGGCCCTGTGCGCAGGTTTCCTATTCCCCACATATTTGAGTGTTCCCCGATGAATTGAAACAAACCCGCCATCGAGTCGCCTTCGCAGCCGCACGTATGCCACAATAGAAGCATGACTCAGCCAGTGCGCGATATCCAGCGAGCGGAACTCCCGAATGGCGTAGTGATCGTGACGGAGAAGATGCCGCACGTGCGGTCCGTTTCCGTGGGCATTTGGCTCGCCTCGGGATCGCGCGCCGAATCGCCCGAGCGGAACGGAATCGCCCATTTCATCGAGCACATGGTCTTCAAGGGCACGCAGAAGCGCACGGCCGAGCAAATCGCGCAGTCGGTGGATTCCGTCGGCGGAATGCTCGACGCGTTCACGGCCAAGGAGATGACGTGCTTCAACGCCAAAGTGCTCGACGAGCATCTTCCCGTCGCCGTCGACGTGCTTTCCGACCTCGTCCTGCACCCTCGTTTTGACGCCGAAGATATCGCCAAGGAAAAACAGGTGGTCCTCGAGGAAATCAAGATGGAAGAGGACAACCCCGAATATCTGATCCATGAATTGTTCACGCAGAATTTCTGGCGCGGCCATCCGCTGGGAATGCCGATCCTGGGCACTCCGGAAACTGTGTCGCAATTTTCACAGGGCTCGGTGTCGGAATGTTTCGAGGAGTGGTACGCCCCGAACCGCGTGGTGATCACCGCGGCGGGAAATCTGGAGCATGCGCGCCTGGTGGATCTGGTCGCGCACGAATTCGACGGCGCGGCGCGTTCCGCTTCCGCGCCCAAGCCTGCGCCGCCCGAGACCCACGCCTGCGTCGAGCAGCGCGACAAAAAGGAACTCGAGCAGGTTCACATCGTGCTGGGCGTGCCGTCGTATCCGCTGGCCCACGAGCGGCGCTACGCGGCGTCGCTGTTGAACGTGATTCTCGGCGGCGGAATGTCCTCGCGGCTGTTTCAGAATATTCGCGAGCGGCAGGGGCTGGCGTACGCGATCGAGAGCGACCTCTCGCCTTACACCGATTCGGGCGTGCTTTCTGTGTACGCCGGAACTTCGCGGGAATCCGCGGCGAAATTGATTCGTTCCGTGTGCGACGAATTCCGCAGTGTACGGGGAGACGGCGTCAGCGCCGAGGAATTGCGCCGCGCGAAAGATCATCTCAAGGGCTCGATGATGCTGTCGCTCGAATCGACGAGTTCGCGCATGTCCAACCTCGCGCGCCAGGCCATGTACCTCCACCGCTTCATTTCGCTCGACGAAATGCTGGCGTCGATCGAAGCGGTGACACGCGAGGAAGTCCACGCCATCGCCCGCGATTTCTTCGAGCCGGGCCGCAT
>JBGQJJ010000240.1:0-2636 GCA_041498955.1 Terriglobia bacterium | reverse complement strand
CTGGCCCGCGCTTGTAAATCCAATCTCGTCGATGCGCAGGCCGAGATTGCGCGTGTACGTCTCCAGCACCTGGCGATATTCCGGATGCAGCGAGCGCGCCATGACGACGCGATGCCGCCCCGTCAGCCGCTCGGCCATAAGCACGGCCTCGGTGGTCGCCGTCGAGCCGTCCCACATGGACGCGTTGGCGACTTCCATCCCGGTGAGCTGGCACATCAGCGTCTGAAACTCGAAGATTGCCTGCAGCGTGCCCTGGCTGATTTCCGCTTGATACGGCGTGTAGGAAGTGAGGAATTCGCCGCGCTGGATCAGCGAATCCGTGACCACCGAACGCAAATGGTTGTAGACGCCCGCGCCGAGAAAACTCGTATACCCGCAGGAATTTTCCGCCGCGCGCGCGCGAAAATATTCGATGATCTCCTGCTCGGACATCGGGGCGGGGAGCTTCAGCGGCTCTTTCAGCCGAAACAGCTCCGGGATCGACGCGAACAGGTTTTCGATGGACCGCGCGCCGATGGCGTCGAGCATCTCGCGGCGCTCGGCTGTGCTCTTGGGAAGATAGCGCATCAGGCCGAGGCTTCCTTTTCGGAGATGAACGCCTGGTAGGCGGCTGCGTCCATCAGGCCGGAAACTTCGGCGGGATTGGTGAGCTTGATTCTAATGAGCCATGCGGCGCCGTGCGGATCCGAGTTCAGTGTTTCGGGAGCGGTGGAGAGCGCGGCATTGGCTTCAGTTACTTCGCCGGACACGGGAGCAAAAATCTCGCTGACCGCCTTGACCGATTCCACTGTGCCGAAGACTTGCCCCGCCGTGATCTTCGCGCCGACCGCGGGCATTTCCACGAAAACGACGTCGCCCAATTCATGCTGCGCGTAGTCAGTGATCCCGATCATGCCCGTGCCGCCGGACACTTTGATCCACTCGTGTTCCTTGGTGTAGCGGTAGTCGCTTGGGTACATTCCGGCTCCTCAGTAGGACAGCCACTCTTGGCTGTCCTCTGTCCCGTTTGATATCGCATGGCAAAAACCGGACAGCCAAGAGTGGCTGTCCTACTAAATTCTACTTCGTTCGCTTGTAAAACGGCATCGGAACGATTCGCGCGGGTGCCTGATTCGCGCGGATCCCGATCGTGATTTCCGTCCCCGGCGCTTTCGATGCCGTCGGAACGTATGCCATCCCGATGTTCTTTTTCAGAAACGGCGCGGGGGAACCGCTCGTCACGCGGCCGGCTTCCAAGCCGCCGATCGAAACCACGCAGGCGTCGCGCGCGATGAGGCGATCCTGCATCTCGAATCCCACGAGAGCGCGATCGATTCCTTTTTCCTTTTGCCAGACGAGAACATCGCGCCCGAGAAATTCTCCCTTGGCCGGTTTGCAGATCCAGCCCAGGCCCGCCTCCCACGGCGTCGTCGTATCATCAATTTCGTGGCCGTACAGGCACATGGAAGCTTCGAGGCGCAGCGTGTTGCGCGCGCCCAGGCCGCACGGCAGCAACCCTTCCCCGGAGCCCGCATCGAGAAGCTTGGTCCACAGCTTCTCGGAATGCTCCGGCGCGAAATAAATTTCGAAGCCGTCTTCTCCCGTGTACCCGGTGCGCGCGATCAGGCAATCAACGCCATCCACTGCCCCAAACGCAAAGTGATAGTAGCGAATCGATTCTAGCGGCACGGCTGTGAAACGTTGCAGGATGCCCAGTGCTTTCGGCCCCTGGATCGCCAGTTGCGAATAGCGTTCGCCCGCATTTTCGATTTGCGCGCCCGCGCGATTGTGCCTGCGGATATGCTCGAAGTCCTGATCCTGATTGCCCGCGTTGACGCACAGAAAATAGTGCGTATCTGAAATCTTGTGCACAAGCAGGTCATCGACAAACGTGCCTTGCTCGGTCATCAGCCCGGAGTAATGCGCCTGCCCGACCACGAGTTTGGACGCGTCGTTGCACGTGACGTGCTGGACGAGTTCGAGCGCGTGCGCCCCGCGAACTTCGATTTCGCCCATGTGGCTGACGTCAAACAGGCCAGCCGCCGTACGCGTCGCCATGTGCTCGGCCACGATGCCCGAATACTCGACGGGCATGTCCCAGCCGCCAAAATTAACCATTTTGGCTTTGAGGCGCCGGTGAACGCCGTTCAACGCAGTCTTGCGAAGTTGTGTCGTGGTCGGAGATGTCACTCGAAATTCTCAGGAACCGCAGCGCAAAATCGAAACTAACACGCGGCTTTGAAACGTGTCAAGAAAGCGGCGAGCAGATGGTGACTCGGCTTGAAAGGGAAACGTGCCCTCTCCGTCCCGGAGAACACGGGACGGAGAGGCCTCTACACAATCACCATGTACGGATGGTGGCAGGTTTTGTAGAGGCCGCCCGCTTTTCGGGCGGGCATCCGTTCGATCCGTCAGTCCAATACGAGTCACTCCCGGGGAGTTACCAGGCAGGATGCGCAGGAGTTGCATTGCACGGCACGTGCGGCTTGTTCTGGCGCGATGGGCTGGCCTATAGTGGTTTCTAAAGGCCATTGCGGCTAGGACGATTTTGCTGGTCCTGCGCGGAGGCGAAGGAAGAATATGCAAACCACGGTTCTCTGTTCGCAATGCGATCTGCCGGAAGGTACGTGCAAATGTGACCGCTATTGCTGCTACTG
>JBGQJJ010000239.1:0-2642 GCA_041498955.1 Terriglobia bacterium | reverse complement strand
GGAAAATGCACCACTGGCAGTTGGCGGGTATTTCGGGCGTCTGTTCAAAGATGTCGATAATGGGCTTGCGATCTTCCAGCTTTACGGACATGAACATTCGCGGCATCAGCGGAAAGTGAAAGGCCGTGTGGAATTCGTCGCCTTCTCCGAAATAGGCGCGAACGTTGACAGGCCAGTTGTTCGCCTCGGCGAGCAGCATCTTTCCGGGATAGGCCAGATCGAGGCGCTTGCGAAGGTCGCGGATGATCGCATGCGTCTCAGGCAGATTTTCACAGGGAGTTCCCTCGCGCTCCACGAGATAAGGAACCGCGTCAAACCGGAATCCATCGATGCCCAGATCCAGCCAAAAACGCATAATTTCCCACAGCGCTTCCAGAACCGCGGGATTGTCGAAATTCAAATCCGGTTGATGGCTGAAGAATCGGTGCCAGTAGTAGGACTTCGAAACGGGGTCCCAGGCCCAATTGGACGTTTCCGTATCTACAAAAATAATGGGCACGCCCTCATAACGAAGGTCCGTCTGACTCCACACGTACCAGTCGCGTTTAGGATTCTCGCGGGAGCTTCGCGCTTCTTTAAACCAGGGGTGCTGGTCCGAAGTATGATTCAGGACCATTTCGATGATGATACGCATCCCCCGATTGTGAGCCGCCAGCAGGAAGGCCTTGAAATCCTCGAGCGATCCGTAACTCGGATGAACGGAAGTGTAGTCCGCGATGTCGTAACCGTCGTCCCGCAATGGGGAAGGGAAGAAAGGGAGAAGCCAGATGGCGGTAATCCCGAGGTCTTGCAGATAGTCGAGCCGTTGCGTGAGGCCGGCGAAGTCGCCGACGCCGTCCGCGTTGCTATCGCAGAACGTGCGTACGTGCAGCTGGTAAATAACCGCATCCTTATACCAGAGGTTATCTTTTTGCAGCGCCAACGCTCGACTCTCCCTTCAATTCTGAATCATCTTCGATTGGTGACACGCCCGCAATCCATGACCGCGTACCGGTTTCCTATTCGTCAAGCGACAATGAAGAATTTAAGAGGGAATTTGGCGGCTCGTCAAATGAGGGCTGCCTCCAATTTGGCAAGCGCGGCGGCGACAGCGGCAGGACTGCGTAGGGAATAACGCGCCTGCGTGGGACGTGGAGCGCCAACACGAATAGAAACTCCTTCACCCACGGCCTCGAAAGCGGGTTCGTCCGAAAGATCGTCTCCAAAATAAAAAGGAAGAACGCGGCAGCGCGCCGGTTTGGCCAGGAAGCGTTGCACGGCGGCTCCTTTGCCCAGAATGCAGCGCGGAACGATCTCCGCGTCCCGAAGATTGTCGATCACGCGCAGGGATTTGTGAAAAGGCTGCAATACGGAACGGAGCTTGCGCCGGGACCGGCGTTGCGCGGGCGGAGGTACATCGAGAAAGTGAACCGACAAGCTGAAAAGTTTGTCCTCCACCCAGAGACCAGGAATGGAGGAGAGATCAATCGAGAGTTGTGCTTGAGCGTCCCGAAGCGCGGTGAGAGCCGAGCTTGGAAGGGAAGAATGACCGCGGCATTCCCATCCGTAGAGGCCCAAGTATCGGATGCCGGGGAGGCCGATATAGCGCTGGAGCTCGGCGCGGCGGCGGCCACTGATCACGACGAGTGTGACTCGCGGATGACGCGCCAGGCGCCGCAACACCCGGCGGGCCGCTGGCGCCAAGCGCACCTGATCGGGGCGGGGAGCGATATTCACAAGCGTGCCATCAAAATCGAGAATCACGGCGACGCGGCAGCTCGATTGGATTTGCGCGGCGACGCGAGCCCAATCCGCGATGAGGCTAGGAGCCTTTCGCTTCATTAGGCTCCTCGTGCTTCGACCCGCTCCGGGGCATCAATGCGAATCTCCGTCAGGTCGGATAGCAGACTGGCGGCCCAGCGGTAAATGTTATTTTCGCGGACGCCGGAACGCAGCCGTTGCATGCGGACGGACTGTTCTTCATCGGACATATCGAGTGCGCGGTGGATGGCCCCGGCAAGTTGCTGAACGTCGTACGGGTTGACGAGAAGAGCATCGACGAGCTCGAGCGCGGCGCCGGCAAAGGTGCTGAGAATCAGGACACCGCGGTCGTCGGCGCGAGCAGCGACAAATTCCTTGGCGACGAGATTCATACCGTCGTGGAGCGAGGTGACGAGGCAAAGAGAGGCGGCATGGTAGTACCGCTCAATTTCCTGATGTGAATGGTGTCTCTTCACAAGCACGATTGGCTTCCAGCGGCCGGCCTGGAAACGGCCGTTGATGCGCTCCGCTTCCACGCTGACTTCATCCAGAAACTTCCTGTAGCGGTCGATATGAGTGCGGCTTGGAGCGCCGATCTGCACGAAGGTGAAGCGCCGCTGATAGGCCGGGTTCAGTTCCAGAAAGCGCTCAATCCCGCTGAAGCGCTCCAGAATCCCCTTGGTGTAGTCCACGCGGTCGACTCCAACGCCGAGCAGGGTGGCTTCTATCCCCAACTCTTCACACAGGGCGGCGCGCTCCGCGCCGGAACTGCGCGCGGGTTCGGCCTGTGGCGCGATTTCCGGGAACGCCACGCTGATGGGGTATGGGCGCACGCGCGTGACGTGGCCCTGCCGGTTCACCGCGAACCGGTCCCATTCGGTGATCGCCTCCACGGCGCAGTC
>JBGQJJ010000238.1:0-2652 GCA_041498955.1 Terriglobia bacterium | reverse complement strand
TGGAAGATTACCGGTCGACGAAATCTTCGGCGAAAGCCACGATCGGTGATGCGATTATGGCCAAGCGTTCCTTGTAGTCGCTCCGGCGGTCCCCCGGCCGGAGTGTAAATAATATTTCCCTTAAGCTTCATTTGGTGATATGGAATTGCCACCAAAGGCAGCCCGCCGGGGAATTTTTCTCCCGCGAGCCGGTGGCGCGTTCCCGAGGCGCGTCCGGGCCTGCACCGAGTGGTGCAATTTTAGAATTAGGCGGAGCATACATCAATGAACGATTCCACCGTGACTAAGGCGGACCTGGTCGAAGAAGTGGTTCGCGTCACAGAACTTCCACGCAAAGAATCCGAGGCGGTCGTCGAAACGATTTTCGAAAGCATCATCGGCGCGCTGCAGGGAGGCGACCGCATCGAAATCCGCGGCTTCGGCAGTTTTCGCACGCGCCAGCGCCGCGGCCGGACCGGGCGCAATCCGAAGACCGGCGCCAAGGTCGAAGTGCCGCCCAAGAAGATCCCGTTCTTCAAGCCCAGCAAAGAGTTGAAGGATCATGTCAACTCCGGCGCGCCGGCCGCCCCGAGTTCGGGTTCCGCGCCCGCTGTGCCGCAAAGCTAGAGGCGCGCGGCGGACCCTGACCTTTCACCGTCTGCAGCCAATACTCCTTATGGATTACCTCTGGACGCCTTGGCGCTACCGATACGTTGCCGAAGTCAAGAACCTCGTCGGTTGCGTCTTCTGCAATGCCCACGCCGCGAATCAGGATGAGGAGTGGCTCATCGTTCAGCGCTCCGTGAAAAACTATGTCATCCTGAATCGCTATCCCTATACGTCGGGACACGTGATGATCGTCCCGTACGCGCATACCGCGGATTTTTCCGGACTCGAAAGAGAAACCGCGGCGGAAATGATGCTGCTCGCGCAGCGCGTGCAGGCGGCCATCGATGACGTCTACCATCCGGACGGCTTCAACCTGGGCATGAATCTGGGCCGCTCGGCCGGCGCCGGCATCGCCGATCATCTCCACATGCACCTCGTACCCCGCTGGACCGGCGACACGAATTTTATGACCACGGTGAGCGAAACGCGCCTCGAGCCGGAAGAGCTTTCCACGACTTACACGAAGCTTCGCAAGGCTTTGGCTCAGTAACCCGCACGGTCATTCCCGGAGTCACGCTTGAACTTCTCGCTCACCGAAGAACAAACATTGCTGCAGCGCACGGTGCGGGAGTTCGCCGAAAACGAAGTGAAGCCGCTCGCGCGCGAAATTGACCTGACCGGACATTTTCCCCGCGAAACATTTCGCAAGGCGGCGGAACTGGGCCTGACCGCGGTGGCGCTGCCGGAATCGGAAGGAGGCGCGGGGTTCGACCACGTCTCCTATTCCATCGTCATCGAGGAAATTTCCCGCGTCTGCGCCTCCACCGGCGTGATCCTGTCCGTGCAAAATTCGTTGTATTGCGATCCGATCCATCGCTTCGGTACGGAAAAACAAAAGAAACAATTCCTCCTGCCCTTCGCGCGCGGCGAAAAAATCGGATGCTACGCGCTGACCGAACCGCAAGCGGGCTCGAACGCGGCGGCGCTGGCGACCAAGGCAGTGCGCAAGGGCGACCGCTACGTCATCAACGGCACGAAAGCGTGGATCACCAACGGCGGCGTGGCCGACGCGGCCATCGTGTACGTAAATACCGACGCGGCGAAGGGCGAAAAAGGAATTACGGCGCTCGTCGTCGAGCGCGGCACGCCCGGCTTCAAGGTGGGCAAGGAAGAAAAAAAACTCGGCATCCACGCCACGGCATGCACGGAATTGTCCTTCACCGATTGCGAAGTGCCCGCTACGAATCGCATTGGAAACGAAGGCGAAGGATACAAGATCGCCCTCTCGACGCTCGACGGCGGGCGTATCGGCATTGCCGCGCAAGCCACCGGCATAGCGCAAGGCGCGCTGGAACAAGCGCTGGCTTACGCGAAACAACGCCAGGCGTTCGGCCACCCCATCGCGGATTTCCAGGCGATTCAATTCATGCTGGCGGACATGGCCACCGAAATCGACGCGGCGCGCCTGCTGGTGCGCAAGGCCGCCTGGAAATCGGATGCGGGCGGCCGCTTTTCCATGGAAGCTTCAATCGCAAAGCTATTCGCGTCGGAACTGGCCACGCGCGCGACGCATAAGGCGATCCAGATTCACGGCGGCTACGGCTACAGCGCCGAATATCCTGTTGAGCGGATGTACCGCGACGCGCGCATCACGGAAATCTACGAAGGCACGAGCGAAATCCAGCGCCTGGTGATTGCCGCGTGGGTGTTGAAGGCGGGTTGAAGGAGAATCGCAATGGAAGAAGTCGAACGAACGGCTCTAGAAGATTTCCTCCTGCGCAATCCAGAGCTAGAGCAATTGGAAGCTCTACTGAGCCAATTTAACATATTCGACGCACTGAGGATTGTCCAACATGAGATTCGACATTCTGATTTCTTGGGATTTCTCCTTGATCCTCAACAAGTTCACGGTCTCCGCGAAATTTTCATCCGCCGATTCCTCCAACTAGCCATTACCAACTCGCAGCATCAGGAGCAATCGATCAGCGCGATAGAGCTCGATTCGCTTGATCTCTCAGGGGCGGAGATTTTGCGAGAGTGGAACGATATCGATATCTTGATCCG
>JBGQJJ010000237.1:0-2678 GCA_041498955.1 Terriglobia bacterium | reverse complement strand
TGAAAACACGGTTGAGTTATCGCGCCAAATGGAAGGGGGCAGCAAAAATGAAGTATACAACGCGTCCGGGAAGTACAAGCCCTTTCAGAGCATGCGTTGTTGCTCGAATCGCAATGAGGCTCGATGTTATCTCACAATTCGCTTTGGGACCGTTTCGTCCACTTGAAAACACGGTTGAGTTATCGCGCCAACGGCGCGGAGGATATTAGCCCGGGGCAACGCCCCGGGGATCGTGCCCAAACATGATCGCCCGCCCTGAAGGGGCGGAGGATTCCTGCGCCCTTTCAGGGCGCACAACATTTCGATGGATTGCGAAACCCAGGGCGTTGCCCTGGGCTAGCATCCGGCGGCGCTTTCAGCGCCACTCGGTCCGGGCACGTGTGAACAGACTTCCAACCTTGCCTCGACGCGATTACAGAGAGAACTGCGTCATTTTGTGGAAGTGGCGAGCCCGGGCGCTGATTTCCGATTTTTTCAGTGACCGCAGACGCTCCAGCCCGAATTTTTCGACTGCAAAGCTGCCCATCACGGAGCCGTAGACCATGGCGCGCCGCATCGCGGCATCATCCACTTTGCGCGCCGTCGCCAGGTAGCCCATGAAGCCGCCCGCGAACGAGTCTCCAGCGCCGGTGGGGTCGTGCACCTGCTCCAGCGGGAAGGCGGGCACATTGAACGTCCGATCATGATGGACCAGCATGGCGCCGTATTCTCCGCGCTTGATCACCAGCGCTTTGGGGCCCAGCTTGAAAATGTGGCGCGCGGCGCGCAACAAATTGTGCTCGTTCGAGAGCTGGCGCGTTTCCGAGTCGTTGATCACCAGGATGTCGGTATGCTTGAGGGTCTCGCGCAATTCCGAGGGCGTGCGTTCGATCCAGTAATTCATGGTGTCGAGCGCGACCACTCTCGGCCGGCGCTTGACTTGATGCAGCACCGAGGCCTGCAGCGTCGGATCGATATTGGCCAGGAAAATGTGAGTCGAGGACAGATACGCCTCAGGCAACTTGGGCTTGAATTCCGCAAACACGTTCAATTCCGTGGCCAGAGTCGTGCGCTCGTTCATGTTTTCGCTGTACTTGCCGGCCCAGAAGAAAGTTTTTCCGTAGGCGCGCTCGAGGCCCTGCGTATCGACACGCCGGCCTCGAAAAATGGACTCATCTTTCTCCGTGAAATCGATGCCCACGATTCCGACCAGATTGACGTGCGTGAAATAACTTGCGGCGACGGAAAAATACGTGGCCGCGCCGCCGAGCATGCGGTCCACCTTGCCATGCGGCGTTTCCACGGCATCGAACGCAACCGATCCAACCACGAGTAAGGACATTTTCAGCGGGCTCCAGGCGTCAGGTATTTTCCGGCGATCACGCTCAGGCGCTTGCGCGCCGCGGCCGGAACCACGGCGGGGTCGGTAATGATCGCGTGAGCGAGGGCGCGCCCGCACTTGCAGGAACGTTCGGCGGGCATGGCGCGCACGGCTTCGCGGATCACGTTCTGCGCGTTTTCGGCATTCTTGTTCAAATTGGAAATGATTTCCTCGAGCGTGACCGAGGCGTGATCGGGATGCCAGCAATCGTAATCGGTGATCATCGCCACCGTGGAGTAGCAAATCTCCGCTTCGCGCGCGAGCTTGGCTTCGGTCAGATTCGTCATGCCAATTACTTCAAAACGCAACTGGCGATAGACATGCGATTCGGCCAGCGTGGAAAATTGCGGACCTTCCATGCAAATGTACGTGCCGCCGCGGTGGACGCGCACCTTCGCCTGATCGCATGCTGCGCCGAGAATTCCGGAAAGTACCGAGCAGACCGGCTTGTCAAAACCCACATGCGCGACGACGCCGTCCCCAAAAAACGTGGAGACCCTGTGGCGCGTGCGATCGTAGAACTGGTCGGGAATCAGAAAATCGAGCGGCTTCAAGTCCTCCTGCAAGGAGCCGACCGCGCTCACGGAAATAATTCTCTCGACGCCCAACTGCTTCATCGCGTGAATATTTGCGCGGTAATTTATCTCTCCTGGGAGAAAGCGATGCCCGCGAGCGTGGCGGGCCAGGAAAGCGACGCGCTTCCCTTCGAGCATGCCCACGACGAGGGCGTCACTTGGATTTCCAAAAGGCGTCTTGACGCGCCCCTCGCGCGGCTTTTCGAGCCCGGGCATGTTGTAGAGGCCGCTCCCGCCAATAATGCCGATGCGAACTGCGTCCGTGCTCGCGCCGCGCCGCTTCGCTGCCTGCGTCTTCTTTGCCATTCCCAAGTCCTCGCGTAAAGGCGAATTTAGACGTCGATCATCACCGGTTCAAGATCGTATTTGCCCTGGTGTTCGCGCAGATACCCCGCGGGAGTCCTTGGTTCGTGCCCGAATATTACAAGCCACTCGCCGCGCGCCGCCTGGGGAATCCATTTCTTCTTGTTCTCCAGAGTCGTGAGCGGGTACAAATCGTACCCCATGATCCAGGGAAACGGGACATGAGCCGCCGTGGGAACGAGGTCCGCGGTAAAGAAAACAGTTTTCCCGCCGCCGGTCAAGCGAACGCACATCATGTCGGCGTTATGGCCCGGCGCACGAATGACTTCGACGCCCGGGACAATCTCCGCGTCTCCTTCCAGCAACCACCATTGCCCCGATTTCTCCATCGGCAAATAGTTTTCAGGAAAATAGCTGGCGCGGTCGCGGTCCGTGGGCGC
>JBGQJJ010000236.1:0-2683 GCA_041498955.1 Terriglobia bacterium | reverse complement strand
TTGCCGCGCCTCCTGCAGGCTTCCGTCAAAGGTAACGAGCGCCACGCTCAGGTAATCGAAGAATGCAATTCCCACCAGGGCAAAGGAAAAATAGTTCGTGCCGGGCGGGAGCGACCTCTCGAGCGTCGGACTTTGGACGAACCTGGAGAGGAAGTAGAAGCTGGCGGACCCGAACAGCGCCTGAAAAATTTCGATCAAAAACGCGGCGCGATAGCTGCGCGCGACCGCCAGATCCCGGCGAAACAAGAGAGCTAGTTTTCGGAGCGTCAAGGCGAATTGCGGCGCGCTCTTCATGGTGTTTCCCGCAACGGGCGGCGAGTCAGGATTTCCAGGGATTCTTCCAGCGAGTCGGCGCCGGCGGCGGCCTTGACGCCCGCCAGAGTGTCACAGGCGAGCAAGCGCCCGCCGTCCAGCACCGCAATCCTGCCGGAGAGTTGCTCGACTTCGGCCAGCGTGTGCGAAGCGAAAATCATCGTCGTCCCGTGGACTCCAACAATATCCTGGAGCAGGAATCTCCGGAATTCGGCGGCCGCGAGCGGATCCAGGCTGCGCGTGGGCTCATCGAGGAGCAACACCGACGGCCGGTGAAGCATGGCGCGCGCCAAGCCCAGCCGGTGAATGTTCCCCGTCGATAGCGTGCGCACCTGGCGGTCGAGCAACTCGCCCAGGCCGAACGGGCCAGTGAGTTCCGCAATCCGCCGCGAGGCCTCGGCGCCGGAAAGATTGTTGAGGCCGGCAAACAACACCAGGTTTTCTCTTGCAGTGAGGCGCGAATAAAAACAAGCGTCCCCGCCGGTGTGATAGCCAATCTGGAGACGGACCCTGGCGGGCTCACGGGCGACATCGAAACCGCAGACCTGGGCGCGGCCGCGAGTGGGAAGCAACAGCGTTGTGAGGATTCGCAGGAGCGTGGATTTTCCCGCTCCGTTGGCCCCAACCAGGGCCAGGACCTCGCCCTGCCTGACTTCAAACGAAATGCCGCACAAAGCGGGGACCGTCAGCCGGGAGATGGGATGCAGGAGCGCGCGCCATCCGGAAGCCGCGGGAGGAAAATACTTTTCGACATTTTCGAGGCTGAGCGCGAAGTTTTTCACGAGCCGCCGTTATATCCTGCCGGCCGCCGTGAAACAAGGGCCCCTGGAATTTCCACAGGTCGGAAGCCGACCCGCATTGCCGTTCCACGCCGGAGCCGCTACAATTTCGCGCATTGGCCGGTGCCGCCCGAATCAGGCGGGCGGCCTGCTTGCGGAATTCGAGTGCACCCCGCGGCGCGCGAACTCTCCCATGCAATCAGCCTCTGGCTTCAAGAGGTGATGGAGAATGTGTATGAGCCCAACAATTTCCGATCGTTCCGTCGTCGTCGCGACGAAGGACCAGGTATCCTGCGACCTGGCCGGGGAAGCCGCGATCCTGAACATCAAGAGCGGCGTTTACTACGGTCTCGATCCCGTGGGGGCGCGCATCTGGAACCTGATGCAGGAGCCGCGCGAGGTCGTCGAGATTCAAAACGCGATCACCGACGAGTATGAAGTTGAGCCGGAACGCTGCGCTCGCGACCTGGCCGGGCTTCTCGAGAAACTTCTCGCCGAGGGATTGATCGAGGTGAAGGATGGATCCGGCACCTGAGCAGGTTTCTCTCTTTTTGAAGCGCTCGCTTGATCCAAAATGAACCGGTCATTTTTTGGGAACGCGGAGAGCAGACGCCTCAGCCAATTTCATCGCTCCTGCCCGAAGTGAAAGAATCCTCCGCGAAATCTGTTACATTCCAACGCGCGCAGGAATTCCTGCAAGTCCGATGAGAACTTCACGAGAGACCGATGACCGAAGGGCATGATCCATTGCCGGAAAAATGGCGCAGATTCCGAGAGCGCCCGCCCGAAGATCGCGTCCTCATTCTGCGCGCCGCATTGATTTTGCCTTTGACCGAGATCGGGCTGCGTCTGTTCGGCTTCCGCCGGTGGAAGGAATGGATCGAGAAATTTTCCCTGCCCGCGCGCCTTTCCCAATCCTTGCCTGCAGAAGTGCAACGCGAAACGGCCCTGCGAGCCGTGCGCGCCGTCCGTTCCGTCGAACTGCACGGCCCGGCCAATCCCAACTGTCTGGAGCGTTCGTTGACGCTTTGGTGGCTGTTGCGGCGCAACGGGGTCGATGGAGAGCTGCACATCGGCGCGCGCAAGCAAGGCCAACGATTCGAAGCGCACGCCTGGGTCGAACTGGGCGGGCAAGTATTGAACGACGGCGCGGAAGTCCATCAACATTACGCGCGTTTCGATGCTCCGATTGCCGCTGCGGAGGCGAATTCAAATGCCGCTGGCCGGGCGGATTTGAGTGCCTCCGGTAAGGCGCATTAGAATGAGCGGATTTGTCGGCATCCTGAATCTGGACGGAGCGCCCGCCGACCGCGCGCTGCTCGAACGCATGACGCGCTATCTCGCGTTTCGAGGCCCGGATGCGCAGCAAGTCTGGTGCCAGGGCTCGGTAGGACTCGGACACGCGTTGCTGCAAACCGCGAGCGGGACTCCCCCGGAGAAACAACCTGCTGAATTCGATGGCCGCCTGTGGATCGTCGCCGACGCGCGGATCGATGCGCGCGCCGAGCTGATTGGCAAACTCAAAGGAACAAGCCAGACCCAGTGCTCGCTGTCTTTATCCACTCCGGATGCTGAACTGATCCTCCATGCGT
>JBGQJJ010000235.1:0-2739 GCA_041498955.1 Terriglobia bacterium | reverse complement strand
GTAGACGCGAGCGTAACGTTCGCCCGCAGAAATCCGCTGCGTGTCGGTATTTTCCGCGGCCTCGATGTAGATACATCGCGCGGGGCAGGCGGCCGCGCACAAGAAACAGCCGACGCACTTTTCCAGTCCGCTTTCATCCCGGTGGAGAACATGGATACCGCGGTAACGAGGTTGGAAATGGACGGGTTCTTCGGGATAATTCTCCGTGACGGGCTTCCGCAGCATGTTACGGAAGGTCACGCTAAAGCCTTTTACGAGCGTGACAAATGTGTCGCCAGCTTCCTTGATGATGGACGGCATCGAATTTCAGTGTAACAAAGTCATAGATGCGGGGCAAATTTGGTGGATGAACTGATAGTTGGTTGATTACGCGTGTGCGAAGGAGCTGTGCCGCCCCCACGGGGCTCATTCCTTTTAATTGATAGTTTTCCCGCCGCTCCGCGGTGGGCTACGGTGTGTCGTCCCTCCGGGACTTTCGGCGACAAAACATTCACCTATCGTTTCCCCACAAACCGGACGCCTCGACCTTGACAATTGCTCACCACAGGTCAAGGGCATGGCCGGGAATCGCCCAACAGTCGCCTTCCGCTCTCAATTCCGAAGGACTCGAACAGGAAACCACACTACTGCGAGAATGGGTACATCAGCCAGCCGATTCCTATTGCGACGAGCAGGAAGGCGAGAAATGCCCACGCGGTATATTTCATTCGCTCGGCGGTTTCACGCTTGGAAAGAAATGCGAAAGTCAGCGACACGACGAGCGCGAAGAACAAGAGGGCCCCAAAATGGGTGAGTCTGCCAAACCAGACGTTCATCTTGGGTCGCTCCCTCGCCCGATATCGTATGCTTCGAGCACAGTCAGGAGATTGAGCATGCCCGCGGCTGCGAAAAGCCGTGTGCCGTAGTCGCCCGTGGCGTGAGCGACATCCGGCCCTGCCGCCTGAATCTGGTGCGCGAGAAAATAGAAGACTCCAGCGCCGAGATCCGCAAAAAATCCCAGGCGATCGAATAAGTCTTCCGCGCCAGCGGCAAACACGCCTCCCCGCATGGCCAAGCCCGCGCAGGCCAAGCCGCCGACACACAGAAAATAGACGGCGGCTTTGCTCCATCGCCGGAGCACGAGATGCCCCAGGCCCGGAACAACCCAACCCGCAATTGCGGCGACCACACCCATCCTCTGGTTCGCTTTGACCGCTTCCCTTTTCATCGTCTCATCCATGCTGGCTGCCCTCACGATCACGCCAGGAGCTTCAGAATTTCCGTCTGCACAGCGCCTGTCACTTCCGCCTTGCCTTCCGCGACGTAAACGTTCACTTCGCTACGCACGCCGAATTCAGGCAAGTAAATTCCAGGCTCGATCGAAAAACAAGTGTGCGGGATGATGCGCCGAATGTCGCGCGTTTCGAGACCATCCATGTTTGCGCCCGCGCCGTGCACTTCCTGCCCGATGTTGTGGCCGGTGCGATGCACGAAATATTTTGCGAATCCCGCCTTGCGGATCACTTGGCGCGCGGCGCGATCTACTTGCCAGCCTTCGATCGCGCGGCCGGCGCTCACATTTTCCTTCACAAAATGAACGGCCGCGTCGCGGGCTTCCCGCACAATCGAGAAAATCTTCGCACACTTTTCGGGAACTTTGGCGCCCAAAAATCCGGTCCAAGTGATGTCGTAGTAGACGCTGTTCGGCGCGAGCATTTTCGCCCAGATATCGAGCAACAACAGATCGCCTCGCCGCACGGGGGACGAACCCCGCTCTCGAGGCTCGTAGTGCGGGTCTCCCGAGTGCGGTCCTACGGCCACGATTGGCGGAGAATCAGAAATCACGCCATTTGCGCGAAATTGGCTGAGGATCCATTCTTGGAGGTCGAATTCGGTAAACGATTCGCCAGCGGAAACGCGCCTGGCCGCCTCAGCAAAGGCAGCTTTCGTGATTGCGTCGATCGCACGGCCCGCGGCTCGATGGGAGTCGAGCTGCTCCGGCGTCCATGCCGCCTCAAATTGTTGGACGAGGTCCGCCGAGCTGACAACTTTACAGCCCTGAGCGCGAATCAGCTCGACCGTGCCGGCATCCACCAGCGAGATGTACGGAATCGAGTTCTTCGGCGAATATTGCATCGCTACTTTTTTCGCGCGGCCGACCAGCTTCTTCAGATTTTTTTCCAACTCCTCGGCCGCTGCGTACAGCATCATGTCGCCCGGCAATGAATCGAGCGTTGCGGCTTCGATCCGGTGCACGAGTTTTCGAGGAGCGCCTTTCGCCGGAATCATGTAGAACCAGCGGCGCTTGGCCAGGGCATGGTCGAGTCCCAGGACGCGGTAGGCGATCGGGTCGCGGTGAAGAATGTCGTAGAAGAGCCATCCGTCGATCTTCTGCTGGCGGAGAGCGTTTTGGATGGCTTCGATGTTTGGCATAGAGGGACGGGTCGGTAGAACGTGAAGCCGCTTGAGCTAAGGTGATTGCTGCGGACCAAAACTGTCAGCGGCTAAAGTCGGCGCATTTCCAGATCCTTATGTCACGGCTGAAGCCGTGACCCACAAGACGTCTCGAATCCACGGGCGGGCTCCTTAGCCAACGAGTCCGCGAACCATTGCGGCTGTGACTCCGTGAACCTCCACGCGCTTGGTTCTGCTGCGCTCGCCTGAAGCGATTCTAACAGCCGACAGGGGCACTTTCAAACGCGTTGCCAGCAGCTTGCACAGCGCTTCGTTGGCGCGATCGTCTACGGGCGGCGCGGTGAG
>JBGQJJ010000234.1:0-2744 GCA_041498955.1 Terriglobia bacterium | reverse complement strand
GTGCGGTTCACGCTGCCGTCCGAGCTGACGACCATCGCGCCGGCATCGAATTAGAGGAAGCGAAGTTTAGATAAATCGTTATGCAGGCTGTTATCTTTCAGGATAGAACGTCTCCAATTTCAGGAGAGCGACTTTGGCGGTCAAGATCACCCGTCAGACGAAGAATATTGTCCTGCTGGGCTCGGCCACGAGCGCTGCGGCCCTCCGCGCCGGGCACGAGCGCGCGCCTGCCGCGTTGCGCGCCGCCGGGATCGCGGATCGGCTGAAGGCCGCCGGATTCCAAGTCACCGATCACGGCGACACGGCCACTTACGTATTTCAATCAGACGACGAACATCCTCGCGCCAGGAATGTCTCCGCAATTCTGAAATCGCTGAACGATCTGCGCCCGCGCGTCGAAGTCGCGGTGAAATCCGGCGCGCTCCCGGTTATCTTTTCCGGCGATTGCATTTCCGTCCTGGCGGCCATTGCCGGGACGCGCCGCTACTATCGCAACGTCAGCCTGATCTATATGGACCGCGATGCCGATCTCAATGTGCCGGCGACAACGCCTTCGGGATGCGTCGACGGCATGGTGATCTCGCAAGTCATCGGACGCGGCGCGCCGGAACTGGTCCGCTTCTGGGGTGAGCCTCCCCTCGTGCGCGAACCCGACGTGGCCCTGTTTGGATTCGAGCGCCTGGACGCGCCGGAGGAACAGTATCTGGTGGCATCGCCCTTGCGGCGGCATCCGTCGCTGGAGGTGTCCACAGTAGGAGCCGCAGCTGCCGCTCAACTCGCACTGGAACGCGTGCACGCCGCCAAGCACGAGTTCATCCTCCACTTCGACGTGGACGCAATCAACAGCGACGAGTTTCCCTGGACAAATTTCCCCGGCGCAGGCGGCCTCGGCTTGAACGAAGTGCGCGATGCGCTTCGCGTATTCGTCAGCCAGCCGAATCTGGCCGCCTTAGTTGTGGCGGGGTATAACCCGGACCTCGATGCCGACGGTGTCGGGGCGCGAAAGCTGATCGATTTGCTGGCGGACGTGCTTTCGGCGCGACTGGAGACAACGTCTGCGGCAGCCGCAGGGGCTGCCGATCCTGCGCCCGCTTCTCCCGTGAGCGGCGCGCCGTCTTCCGAAATTGCGCCTGCAGCATCCGAGTCCGCCGCGAGTTCCGACGCTGAACCGGATCGCACCGCCTCCGCTGATTTGCCGGACGCCACCGAACCGGATGCAAACGTCTCCTGAGATCGGACAGGGCTATTTCTCCAGCTTATTCTTCCCCTCGCGTGGAACTGGACTGCGTGCCGTGCTGTTTACGTGGATGAACGATCGATAGGTTGCGCCCGCATGCAAGATGCGCTACCGTTTTCATTGGTCGCGGAGGTCTCCTTTATGACCGGTAAATATGCAGCAGCGGCAATCGCCGTCATTCTGACGCTTGTGAGCGCTGGGTTGGCGCAACTTCGCCCGGTATTCGGCGCGGATTGGAATGCTCAGGACTCACAGATGCAGATGAACATGCCGGGGCAGGCCGACCTGGGGATTCCCTCTTACCACGCGTATGCGTTGAAGCCGCCGTTTCCGGCAACGCTCGATCCAAAGCAATTTCCCGATGCGCTCAATCGCAACGTGTATGGGCTCGCTGCGAAGATCAGGCCGGTTTTGTACCAGCAGCCTTGCTACTGCTATTGTGACCGGCACGCGGGGCACAAGAGCCTGCTCGATTGCTTCGCGAGCACGCACGGAGCGGAATGCGACATCTGCCAGAAGGAGGCGGTCCTCTCCTATCAGCTCACGCAGAAGGGGAAAACTCCCGCGCAGATTCGGGCCGCGATTATTCGCGGCGATTGGCGGGCGGTAAATTTGAGTCCCTATCTGGGCACTACGAGTCTCCGCTAATTCTAATTTGCAGGAAAATAATTATTGAAATTAATTCGATTTAGTAGGACAGGCTTCAGAGCCTGTGTGGCAACATCAGGTATCGTAACGCTCGAATGCACAGTGCCCGCCTGAAGGCGGCCTCTACAAAACCGTTTGAAATGCGCTACACTCCATCGCGTCCGAAGACGATCCACACAACTTGCCGATTGAAACGAGAAAATTTCGTAGGATGTCCGATCTCGAACAATCCCAAACACGAACACCGGACGCGACGCAGCGCGGATCTTTGAAAGAACTGGCGCTTTTCTTTTTGCGGCTGGGCGTCACCGCGTTTGGCGGGCCGGCGGCGCATATCGCCATCATGGAGGATGAACTCGTCCGCCGCCGGAAATGGCTTTCCCGCGAAAAATTTCTCGACCTGCTCGGCGCAAGCAACCTGATTCCTGGTCCCAGCTCCAGCGAATTGGCAATCCACATCGGCTATCTGCGCGCCGGGTGGGCGGGTCTCCTCATCGGTGGCGCGTGCTTCATTTTTCCAGCGGCACTCCTCGTAGAAATCATCGCCTGGGCGTACGTGCGCTTTGGGCAATTGCCTGCCGTTGCGGCGCTGCTGTACGGCGTCAAGCCGGTGGTGATTGCCGTGATCCTGCAGGCGCTCTGGGGGCTCGGGCGCACGGCGGTCAAGAGCTGGATCCTGGCGATTGCAGGCGTGCTCTGCGTTGCGCTCAGCCTCGCGCAAGTGAATGTTCTTCTCATTTTGTTTGGAACGGGCGCGGTCCTCGCGGGTATTCACGCGCTGTCGCGGAATCGTAAAGCAAATCAAACAACAGGTGCACTGACTCTGATTTCCGTATGGCGTGGAGCGCGCCCGGTTCTG
>JBGQJJ010000233.1:0-2759 GCA_041498955.1 Terriglobia bacterium | reverse complement strand
TTGAATCGGCGGCTCTTCAGTCCGCTCGGAGATTTGGGCGGCGCGGCCGCCACGGCGCTGCTGGTGGTCGGGGCTATTTTTCTGGTCATTGAAATCGGGTCCCTAGTGACGGGAATCATCATGACGCGGACGATTACAACGGCGGTCGACAGCCTGTATAGTGCCACCCAGCACGTGCTGGACGGCGACCTCTCCTATCGCGTTCGTGTACCGCATCGGGATCAGCTCGCGGCGCTCGGCGAGTCGTTCAATTCGATGATGCAGTCGGTCTCCATGCTGATCGAGGAGCAGCGCCAGCGGCAGAAGCTCGAGAATGAGCTGTCCATCGCGCATGAAGTGCAACAGCAACTGTTCCCGCGCACGCTGCCGAATCTTCAGGGAATCGAGATCGAAGCGATCTGCCGCCCGGCGCGGGTGGTCAGCGGCGATTACTACGATTTCATTCGCATCTCGCCCACGCGGCTGGCCATCGCGGTCGCGGACATCAGCGGGAAGGGAATCTCCGCGGCGCTCTTAATGGCCAACGTGCAAGCCGCTCTGCGCAGCGATGTCCTGCGTTACCGGAACGGGCAGAGTGGAAGTCACCGCGAGCAGATCAATACCGCCGAAATTGTTTCGCACCTGAATCTTCATTTGTTCCGCAACACTTCCGACGAGCGCTATGCGACCGTTTTCTTCGGAGTGTACGACGCCGAAACCCGCCGGCTCCATTACACCAATGCCGGGCATCTGCCACCCGTCTACATTAGCGGCGGCAACGTCAGGCGTCTGGAAACCGGTGGGATGGTCGTGGGGTTGTTCAACGACGTGCCTTTCCAGCAAGGGGCCGTGGAAATCGAACATGGCGGCATGCTGGTGGCCTATAGCGACGGCTTGATCGAGCCCGAAAACGTCTATGGCGAAGAATTCGGAACCACGCGCCTCATCGACGTGGCCATTCGCAATAAGGATGCATCTTCGCATGTGATTGCCGAGGCCATGATGCATGCCGCGGAGGAGTGGTCCGGATCTCCCGAGCAGGCCGACGATATGACGGTCATTGTCATGCGCTTTTCCGGGCAATCGCAGGAGAAGCGCGCGTGAAAGTTCTGACCGCGGCACAAATGCGCGAGGCGGACCGGCTCACCACGGAACGCTACGGCATTCCCGGTTTGGAATTGATGGAAAACGCGGGAACGGCCATCGCCGAATTTCTGCGCGAAAAATTTCCGGACATTACGAGCCGCAAAACCCTCGTCCTGTGCGGGAAGGGCAACAACGGCGGCGATGGCCTGGTGGTCGCAAGGCTGTTGAAAGATTTTGGTTCCGCGGCGGTTGTTTTTCTTTTTGCAAATCCGGGTTCCATCGAGGGCGATGCGGCGGCCAATCTGAAGCGCTGGCAGCAGGGCCTGGGCGAATTGTACGTCGTGACGAGCGAGGCGGAATGGGAATCCGCGCGCGCGGCGCTCGCCGAGGCGGACGTGATCGTGGACGCGCTGCTCGGCACCGGACTGCGCGGGCCAGTGGAAGGCTTTCTCGGCAAGGTCATCGAAGATCTAAATGCGGCGCGGGCGAAGCGGCGCGGCAAAACAGTCGTCGTGGCCGTGGATATGCCTTCCGGGCTGGCTTCCGATTCGCAGGATTTCGGCGGGTCGGTCGTGGCTGCCGATTTCACCGTGACGCTCACCGCGCCCAAGGTGGGGCAGCTGGTTTTGCCGCACTCGTCTTGTTGCGGCGTGCTGGTCGTCAAGGATATCGGGACGCCGCCCGAGCTTCTCGAGACCGACCCGCATTTAAAAATTCATTGGATCGAGCCGGCGGAATTCCGCGCCTTGCCGCTGGTGCGCGACCCGGTCGCAAATAAAGGGACGTACGGCCACGCGCTGATCGTCGCCGGATCGCTCGGAAAATCCGGCGCGGCGATTCTTGCGGCGCGCGGCGCGTTGCGCTCCGGAGCGGGGCTCGTCACGGTGGCCACGCCGCAGGATGTCCTGCCAATTGTCGCCGGGGGATTGCCGGAAATGATGACGGCTCCTCTGGGTTCCACGGAAGCCGGGACCGCGAGCCTTCGCAATCTCGATTACGGCAAATTTGCCGAGATTTTGCGAGGCAAGTCCGTTCTCGCCATCGGCCCGGGACTTTCCACGCAAAACGAAACGCAACAATTCATCCGGCTGGTCGTGGGACAGACGGAGCTGCCCATTATTTTGGATGCCGACGGGCTGAACGCCTACGACGGCATGGCCGACACTCTGAACGAACGCCATGCCGCCGCAATGGTGCTGACGCCGCATCCAGGCGAAATGGCCCGCCTTCTCGGCATCACCGTGAAGGAAGTGCAGGCGCGCCGCTTGGACGTTGCCCTCGAAGCGGCCGGCCGCTGGCGCGCGCATGTGATCCTCAAAGGTTTCCATACCATTCTGGCGACGCCCTCGGGTTATGCCTACATCAACACGACAGGAAATCCCGGAATGGCGACCGGCGGGACCGGCGACGTCCTCACCGGAATCCTTGCCGGCCTGACGGCGCAGTTTGGAGTCGAGGATTGGGCCCGCGTGCTCAGCTTTGGTGTGTACCTGCACGGCCTCGCGGGCGACATCGCCGCATCGCGCGTTGGAGAAGCGCCTCTGATCGCTTCTGACCTGGTCGACGCGATCCCGGAAGCGTACGCGCGTGTCCTCGCGGAGTGGGAACGTGCCCGCTAACGAATTTGTCACGCACTCCGCGGAAGAAACCATCGCCAAGGGCCGGGAAATCGCGTCGAAACTCCGCGCGCCCGT
>JBGQJJ010000232.1:0-2774 GCA_041498955.1 Terriglobia bacterium | reverse complement strand
GGGGGTGAATCGAGGTGGCAGGTGGCAGGGTGCAGGTCGCAGGGTGCAGGGGCCAGGGTGCAGGTTGCAGGTTTGAAATCTCAAATTTCAAATTTGAGATTTTAAGATTTCAAGTCACGTCGGACGTTCACCTTCCGAACGTGGTTCCCGCGAATCACGAATCACAAGTCAGTCTTCGGTTGCCGCTGGGACCTCAAGATAAGGGAATCACGGGTTACCTATCACCTGTGACCTGTTACCTGCTACCTTTCCCTCATTCCAGCCTTCCCCCCGAATAATACGCCTTCCGGCTGCGCACCTTGCACTCGCACTTCACACGGACATCGAGGGTACGGAAGGTACCCGCTGGCGGCCGCGGGTCGGGATAGTAGGCGATACGGTACTGCGTGCGGAGTTCCCGGTCGATGCGGTCGAACATTTCGCCGAGTTGGGCGATGGTGTCCGGGAAATAGGTCGCGCCTCCGGTCGAGTCGGCGATCGTATCGAGGGCGTGCTCGCCGGCCGTGTTTCGTCCGCCCTCTGTTTTCACCGCCCGCACGACGATCGTGTACAGGAGCGCATCGGCGCGCAGAGCGGCGCGCCGGGCCGTCTCAAAGTCGGCGCGGCTGGTCGTCTCGCCGGCGTCGGTGACCAGAACCAGCACGCGCCGGCGGCCCGCGGGATTTTTCGTCAGCCCTTGTGAACCCAGAAAGATGGCGTCATAGAGGGCGGTGCCGTCGCCCGGGGCGATGCGGCGCAACGCCGCTTGCAGCGTGGGAACATTCGAGGAAAATGGCGCGAGTTGGGTTACGACGTCGGCGAATTCGTACACGGCCAGGCGATCGGCCGGGCGCACCAGTTTCTGAATGAATCGCGAAGCCGCATCTTCCTCAAACTCGAGTTCCTTGATTTCGCTCAGGCTCGAATCAATCATCATGGCCAAGTCCAGGGGCTGCTGAGTTTCCGGTTCGAGGACTTCAACCTTTTGTTTGACGCCTTCCTCGAAAACCTCAAACTGGTCCGCGGTAAGTCCGAGCGCGGGACGGCCGTCCTTGTCAAGAACGCTGGCCAGCATGCTGACGAGGGTGACCTCCGTGCGAATGCGACCGCGCTGGTCCTGTTCATTTCCCTCGCGCGCCGCTACAAGTCTGAGCCCGAGCTTCTCGCCAGAGATTCCGAACGTTGGAGGCGCGCAACCGAAAGTGTTGTAGCGCCGGCGTCCCGCCGGCAATTTTTCCGCCTCCACACAGCGCAAGAGTGCCGGCGAGACGCCGGCGCTACGAAAAACCTGCGTTCCATGGCGATTTACTTGAAAGTTGATGCGCTGGTCGGATCCCACGTGAGAAATGGGGGCCTGCCGCGCCGTTGCGAGCAATGCCAAAAGAGCACTGCAGGATCCGAGCGCGATTGCGTTGCGGAACCAGGTCCCGCTGCAACCGGCCATTCTTCGTGCAAAACTGTGAGGGAACGCGTTGGAAAAGAAGCGTATCGGCACGGAGATACGATTCCTGCGCCCGCGAAAAGGATTGCTCAGGCGGAAGGAATTTCTCCCTCGGCCCAGACGGCGCCGTCGCGGAAGAACTCCTTCTTCCAGATGGGCACGTTGCGCTTCAGAGTATCGATGCCGTAACGGCAGGCATCGAAGGCGGCGGCGCGATGCGCCGAGCAGACGGCAATTAACACCGACGTCTCCCCGATTTCCAGCCGCCCCAGCCGGTGAATCATCGCGAAACGCCGGATCGAGAATTTCTCGCGCATTTCCGCCCCGATTTCGCGCATTTTTGCAATCGCCATCGCCTCGTACGCCTCATACTCCAGGTACAGCGTCGAGCGGCCGGCGGAATGATTGCGCACGATTCCTTCAAAGACGACCACGGCGCCATCGGGCGGGGCCTTGAGTTGCGCCACGATTTCTGAAGTCTCGATCGGCGTTCGAACCAGGGCGCACAGGTTTTCCTCGACCGCGGCGCCCGCGGGAATCGCGCCGCCGCTGACGGGCGGAAGGAACGCGACTTCGTCGCCAGACGCGAGCGGCGCGCGCCACTCCGTGAATTCCTGATTCACCGACGCGACCACCGAAGCGCGAAACCTGGCAAGCTCGGGAAAACTCCGGCCATAGCGCTCAAACAGATCCTCGACACGCGCGCCTTCGGAGAGCTCCGCCTGCTCCTCTCCCTTACCCACAATATCTTTCAGCCGTCCGAAGAAGAGCACACGCACGCGCATTGCAATATTCTATCCGCGCCCGCCGGAAAGTTCCACTTGAGATACGACTCTGGCCGTGCGTTTTGGCCTAAGCCCTGGGAAACGTGTGGCAGCCGCTGGTGTTGTCCTGGTTGGGGATAATTCGGATGCTGTCTGAAAAAAGAACCTGCCTGTAGGGATGGTGTTCACTTTAGAAGACACCCAGCAATCAGAGCTATTTCGGTCGCCCACGCTGAGTTCCTTTAATCACAACCAGGTGTAGAGGATATAGCCGAGCCTCGATTCAGGACGTAGTGGAATCAGAATTGCTCCCCCTATCCAAACAGTTGCACGCGGCTTTTGAGTGGTTGCACGCGCCATGTTACGCGACGCTCAACTTCCCCCGGCAGGCATAGGGATTACTACCGGGTCTCCGCAGGGATGAAGGCCACAAGAGATCGAGATCTAAAGTGATCGGCTCGACCCGTCGATATTAGAAGTGAGCATTTCGGACCAGGATCTCAAATCTGTTTCAGAGCCTTATCAAGGTGGAGGAACCAACTGTGTCATCGATGCTCACTGCAAATTCCGCGCAATTGCAAATGAAGTGC
>JBGQJJ010000231.1:0-2780 GCA_041498955.1 Terriglobia bacterium | reverse complement strand
AGAACTTGCTTTTCGGCGCCATACCGCCGCGCGGTGAACATCGACTCCACGGTGATCGCTTCGAGACCTTTGATAATAATGCTGCGGCACATTTTGATCGCCGACGCCACGCCGATGCGGTCGCTGATGGGCTTCACATTCATGCCAATTGCTTGCAGCCGCTCGGCGGCGGTTGCGGCGTGCGCGCCTCCCAGCAGCATCGGAACTTTGAGCCGCTGTGGCGAGACCGCAGCCATAACCGCCGCTTCGACGAACGTGGCAGGTGATTCGTTCAGAGTGCGCGCGATTTCAAGCTTGGTGTCGGGAGAGACCGAGTTGATGTCCAGATAGATCTGGCCGGCGCGTAGAAACGGCGCAGCGCTGGCAGCCACGTCCGCGGCGGAGGAAGTCGTCACGGCGGAAATCACCAAGTCCGCGCCGTGAACTGCCGCCTCAAGAGTGTCGCACGGGCGGACCTTCGCGCCCTTCGCTTTAGCCAGCATGGCAGGACGCGACGCTTCCGCATTCAGCAGAATATCGAATGCGGAAACACCGAAACCTGCCGCCGCGAAGTCATGCCCGAAAATGCCGCCGACCTCTCCAAATCCTATGAGCGCAATTTGACGTATCGGATTTCCGTCCATAGCAACTCCGTTACTCAGACGTCTCTCATTCCGGTGCGATGCGAGGATGTTATCTCCGAACGGCAAACCTGTGAATGCGAATGTTTTGGCGGTCAGCAGGTAACTTTCCTGGTTGACAAAACGGCCTGGGCAATCCCTTCTGAGGCGCGACCAAGTGCGATTCTGAGCAGCCACAGGCTCCTAACTTCTTTCCCTGCAACCCGGTTCTACCACCCCTGTACCATTGCAAACCCGGTACTATAGGTGCAAAATACTAGAAAGAAGGGGGAACCATTCCCCTCCTATGGTGTCTAATCAAAATGAAGCGCTTACCAGCCATGGCGATTCGGCTGAACAGGTTTCTGGTCGGGAGACCCAGTAAGCGGCTTTAAGGTCTGTTGCGCAAGGCACAAGGCGTTTGGCGCGAGTCCCCCGCGACAACGCTTGGCGCAGGCAGGCGAGAGAGGCGGCAAACGTGTCTGACTTGGCGCGCGTCCTTCCCTGGTCGCAGGACGAAGCCGAGCTCGTGACGGAGCTGCAGGGTGGTTCCGGCGCAGCGTTCGACTGGCTGGTGACGCACTATTCTGGACCCGTTTACGGCCTCGTCGCCGGGATGGTCTCGGAATCCTGCGACGCCGCCGATATCACGCAAGACGTCTTTCTCAAGGCCTTTCGCGGCATTCGCGGTTTCCGGCGCGGCAGTTCGCTGAAGACCTGGCTGTACCGGATCGCCATCCGCGAGGCGCTGAATCACCGGCGCTGGTTGTGGCGGCATCATCGGGAGCAGGATTCGATCGACATCGAGCCGTCCAACGGCCACGCCATGCTGGAAATTGAAGCCGTAGGCAGCACGCCGTTCGACCAGGCTGCCTCTCACGAAGTGCAGCAGGTTGTGCAGCAGGCGTTGCTGAAAGTGCCGGAAGTTTTTCGAAGCGCCGTGATCTTGAGGGACCTCGAAGGCATGTCCTACGAGGAAGTGGCCGAAGTCCTTACGGTAACAGTGGGCACGGTGAAATCGCGCATTTTGCGAGGGCGGCGAATGTTGCGGGAAATCCTGGATCCCTTGCTTCGGAATCCGCACGCCGCGTACGTTCAGGCGCACGCGCCGTGCAAGAGAGAATCGGTTTTGCACTCCCCGCTGTTTTCCGCGGCGGAGGAGGAACACAAAGCCAGCCGGACCGACACGACCGGCTGGGCGCATCCGGACACGACGGGTGACGCTGAAGGAGGTGTCTAGTGAACTGCGAAAAAGTAAGACAATTATTGCCGGGCTACTTGGACGGCGCCGTACTGACAGGCACGTGGCCGGATACGCACGTAACCATCGGGCATCATTTGGAGAGCTGCGAGGATTGCCGCGAGGAGTTGCGAGCCTATCAGGTGATGTCATCAATGATGTCCAGCGTGCAGCGTCCCACGCCGCCGGCGGATCTGGCCTTGCGAATTCGCGTCGCGGCCGCGCAACGTCTTTCCGACCGCAACTGGTTGCACTATGTGCGCCGCGCGCGGACTCGCGCCGAGCTGGTCCTGAAGAATATCCTGGAACCCCTGGCCATCCCCGCGACAGGCGGTTTCACGGTCGCATTCGTCGTATTTGTCATGGTCTGTCAGGTGCTCGGCTTGGGTGTGCCGCTTCGCGCGGGGTCGAACGATTCGCCGACAAATTTGCTTCAGCCGGCGCGCCTGGAGGCTTTGGCTCCATTTCCGATCACCGGCCTGGAGGAGTCCGGTCATTCCGGGCCGCACGCGCTGCTCGTGGAAGCCACAGTGAACTCGCAGGGTGAGGCCGTGAGCTACAGAATTCTTGCCGGTCCCGATACCGATACGGTTCGCCGCCAGTTGGATCTGGTCCTCCTGTTTTCGCGTTTCCGGCCCGAGATGAGCTTTGGCCGGTTCACTTCCGGCGGGCGCGTGGTTCTCAGCTTTAGCGATATTTCCATACGAGGCTAGCCGGTCGAGCCGGATTTCCACCCCGGCTCGATGCCGGCGATTCCAAAAACCCTCGCGAGTTTGATTACGAATTGCGCACGAATTTCTCTGTAGTACGCACGTACTATAGGCAGTAGTCCCCTTCAGAGACGAAAATAGCCACATGCGGATGGTGCACGCATACCCTTCTGCGTGGGACCGTTCCTGATCGGGATGCCGTGACGCTGACGACGAAAGACTCTCCTGAGT
>JBGQJJ010000230.1:0-2803 GCA_041498955.1 Terriglobia bacterium | reverse complement strand
CTTCTTTCTGCGAGGAAAGCGAGGACCTGCGATGGAAACCTTCCTGAATGGGGCAATGGTGATCGAGGGAGCGCTGCTCTCGTTCCTGCTGGCGCTGTGTATGACCTGGCTTGGACTGCACGGCCTGTTCCGGCTGATGCCGGTCACAACGAAGATCGTCCAGCCCATCCGGCTCGTCGCGAATGGGCACATAGGGAATCGGCAGCGCGATGCCGCGTAGGGTTCGCCTCGCGGTAAGTTGTTCGAATTCGGACTTCCCCAGGCGGGCGGGGGCAAAGACGCGGGGAAGCGGCGGGTGCCGGCTCTAGTTGGAGCCCGCCTGAAGGAAAGGAGAAAGTCATGTTCGCACTGAAGTGGTTGCTGATGGCCGCGGGAATCGCCATGTTCGGCACCGCGGCAGGTGTGGTTGCGTACGATGTGTATCTGGCAATGCAGTTCCAGAAGCTGATGGGCTCGGGGGACCCTGGGGCGGTCGAAAACGCGGGCACGCGCCGTCCCATCCGGTTGCCGCTCGCCGCGAAGCTATTCGGCTGGGCGTGGGCGCCTCTGCTCTTGGCGCTGAGCCTGGCCATGGTGCCCGAGGGATCCGGCGGAGTGCGAATCAGCCAGATTTCGGGCGTGCAACAGGGAACGCTGTATCCCGGCCTGCACCTGGTCGTGCCGTTCGTGCAGCGCATAGCGGTGTATGACTTGCGCGATCATTTGTTCACGACCAATGCCCTGTCCGATGCCGCCGCCAAGAATGAAGTCCTGACCGTGCAAACACGCGAAGGCCTGACGATCGGTCTCGCCGTGTCCGTGCGTTACCGGCTCGATCCGCAGAAGCTCGCATATATCCACGCCAACCTCGCGCAGCCAGTGGATTCGGAAATCGTCGCGCCCGTCGTGTCGACGGCGTTTCGCGACCTTGCTCCCAATTACGTGGTGCGTGAAGTCTTTGCGGTGAAGCGCGATGAATTCCGCGCGAAATCCACCAAGACCATCACCGACCGGCTGGGCTCGGACGGAATCGTCGTGAAGGAAGTGCTTTTGCGCGACGTCCACCTGCCGGCGGAGTATGCAAAAGGGCTGGAAAATATACTGCTGAAGGAGCAGGAAAGCGAACGCATGGAATTTGAAACGGCGATCTACGAGAAACAAGTGAAAATCGCCGAACTCCAGGCGGAAGCCGCCAAGGCGCAACAGGTCAAACGCTCCCAGGCCGACGCCGAATCGCGCGTGATCGCGGCCAAGGCCGAATCCGACGCGATGCAATACACGCTGCCGCTCAAGCAGAAGCAAATTGAACAATCCAAGCTCGAAGCGCAGGCGCGCAAGGAAGCCACCGTGGAGAATGCGGACGCTGCCGCGCAGTCCAAAGTGATCGACAGCAAAGCGGAAGTCGAGCGAAGACATTTGCTTGCGGTCTCCGATGCGGAAACGACCCGCCTGAATGCGGCGGCCAATGCCGATACGGTCCGCTTGAACGCGGCGGCGAACGCCGAAACGATTCGCCTGACGGCGGCGGCCGACGCCGAGCGCTTGCAGGGAGAAGCGGCGGTGCTCAAGCAGAATCCCATGCTGATCCAGAAGATCATCGCCGAGCGGCTCTCGGACAAGCTGCAAATCATCATGGTGCCGACCGACGGACGCAATTTCTTCGCATCAGACGTTCTGCGTTCCGCCTTCTCGGGCGGGATAACCTCGAACAACTCGGGCGACACCGATCAGGAAGCTCCCGCGCTCGCCCGCAAGCAGGCGCAGATCATGAAGACCAAATGAGACGGGTGCAGGCTCTACGCGCTGTCGCCAGAGCGCCGGCTTTGGCGCGTCGGCGACTTGGAGCCCGCCAGGAAATTGAGTTCCGCCGGCCAAAACCCTTGCGGGCCGCTCGCCGGAAACCGGGACAGGGACCGCCGCCCCTGCGAAGGTTTTTCCAACGCGAGCGCCACCCGGCCGGTGGCCAGTGCGCGAACCGCGTCCCGACGAAGTCGGGACGCGGTCGCGCGTTTGCGGTTTTAATAGCACAGCCACTCTTGGCTGTGTGGGTTTGTATTCGCACACGGTGGCTATCGATGTAGCAACGGTCGCAAAAACCACACAGCCAAGAGTGGCTGTGCTACTAAAGATATGGACCCACCCGATGCCCGATACGCATTGCGCAAAACACCGGCAGCGATCGGCGGCGCTCCCGAGAGCCTGTGCTATGATTTCTTGCAGTCTTGGCTGTCGCGCGGAGTTCTTTTTCGTGTTTCGCGAGGCCGAGCGCAGCACACCGATGATGGCCGCCGATCGATTCACAAGTCCCTGCCGTGCGATTCTTTTTCTTTTCGTCATGATGGGAACACCGATGGCCGCGCGTTCGAGCACGCTGGAAGACCCGGCGAAGGAATTGGCCCGGGAAATCGCGGCGGCGTTGCCAACCGGGGAAAATGTGTCCTGCGAAATTCGCAATATTTCATCCTTGCAACCCGGAGAGGTCGCCCGAATCGAACAGACTCTCAAGGCGGAATTGCAGGAGCGAGGCATCCGCTTGACGAGTGGCGCAGTGGCGATAAGCGTGGTGGTCACGCTTTCGGAAAACTTTAAAAATCTTGTTTGGACGGGCGAAATTCACCAGGGCGACACTTCGCAAGTGGTTTTGATGGCTGCGGAAAGATCCTCGGACAATCGCGCTTTCTCTAAGGCGATGCCTGTGACGATCCGCAGCGAGAGATTCTGGGAAGGGCCGGAGCGCATCCTGGATGCGGGAGAGGTTTCAAATGGCGCCGGGAAATCCTGGCTGGTATTGCTTCTGCCGGATGGCTTGCGGATTCAAGATAAG
>JBGQJJ010000229.1:0-2815 GCA_041498955.1 Terriglobia bacterium | reverse complement strand
TTGGGGCGTACCCTTCCCCATGTCATCCACACGGATGAGGAATGCGAGCGGCTGACCAACGAGCTTGCGCGCCTGGACGAACGTGAGAACCTGTCGCCGGAAGAAAGAGAGCTCGCCGAACTGTTGACCGTGCTCATTGACGAGTATGAAGAACGCCGCTATCCGATTCAGAAAGCAAGTCCACGGCAGACCCTTCAGCATTTAATGGAAGCACGCAAGCTGACACAGAAAGACCTGTGGAAGTTGTTCGGATCAAAAGGCATTACGTCGGAGGTGTTTCACGGCAAGCGTTCCATTAGCAAAGCACAGGCAAGAAAACTGGCTGACTTCTTTCACGTCAATGTTGAGCTGTTCATTTAGGAAACGCCGCTGTTGAGTGGCACACTTCTGAGGTAGAAGGAAAACTATAACGCGCTCCGCTAGGAAACGCTGGGAATGCTGAAATGGAAACGTGAACCCTGGCCGACGGCGCTTTCCACCCAGATGCGGCCGCCGTGGGCTTCCACGATATGGCGGGCGATCGCGAGTCCGAGGCCAGTGCCGCCCGCCTCGCGCGATCGCGCGGCATCCACGCGGTAAAATCGTTCGAAAATGCGTTCCAGGTCGGATTCGGGAATTCCGATGCCCGTGTCGGTGACCGTGAAAATGACGTCTTTCCCGTTCGAACGCGCCTTCACTTCAATTTCCCCCCCGGAGGGCGTGTATTGCTGTGCGTTGTCGAGCAAATTCTGCAGGACTTCGCCGAGCTGCGCGCCATCCCCGCTAACCGCCAGCGTACTCTCCCGCAAGTCGACACGGATTTCGAGCCCCCTGGCTTGCGCGTTGAGGCGCGCCGTCTCAACGCAGCCGTTCACCAGCGCCTCCACACGGATCGGGCGAATTTCCAGTTCCAGCCGGCCCGCTTCGATTCGCGAGAGTTTCAGCAAATCATCGGTGAGCCGGGCCAGGCGCCGCGCGTGCTCGCGGATAATTTCGACGAAGCGCTGCCGATTTGCTTTGTCGTCCAGCGCCCCGCTGAGAAGCGTTTCGGCAAAGCCCTGAATCGCGGTCAGCGGTGTTTTGAATTCGTGAGAGACATTGGCCACAAAATCGCGGCGCACCCGCTCCAACCGGCGCAACTCCGTGATGTCGTGAAGCACCAGGACCGCCCCATTCGCCCCGGCGGCGCGCACCGGCGCGGCTGTGACGCTGAAATTTCTGCGGCGCACCGTGCCCACCTCAACCTCGCCGGTTAGCTCTTCCACTCCGGAAAGGGCTTGCCGCACCAGCGCCACCAGGTCGGCCTGCCGCAACGCCTCCACCAGCGTCCTGCCCTGCGAGCTTCCCTCAGGCAATTCGAGGATCTGCTCGAACGCCCAGTTGCAATAGAGAATGCGCTCGTCCGCCGTCACCACGGCGACGCCCTCGACCATGCTGCCGAGAATCGCCGACGAGCGATTGCGTTCATCGGTGAGAGTGCGAATGGTCTGACCGAGCCCGGCGGCGGCGCGGCCCAGAGCTTCGGCCAAGCCCGCGAGTTCGTCATGGCCGTGGTCACGCTCGAGCGGAGTGAAATCCCCAGTCCCCGCGCGCTCCGTGAATTCTTTTAGACGGCGAATGCGCGAAGTGATCGAGCGCGAAGAAAGGAAGAATGCGATTCCCGCCGCTAAAAAGAAAATCGCCAGGACGGCCCAGATTTTCGGCAGGGCTTCCGGAGACGTCCATTGCACGGCAAGCAGAATCGCCGCTACCAGCGCCAGGCAAATCAAAACCGGCCGCCAGAATAGGCTTACGCGCAAGAGAGATTTACTCCTGTTTTTCGGATTGGCTTTCGCTCTCGAACATGTACCCCGCGCCGCGCACGGTTTTCAGAAAGGCCGGATGGTCGGCGTCGATCTCGACCTTTTCCCGCAGGCGGCGGACGTAAACATCCACGCTGCGCGGCGTGACGAAGCGCTCGGTGCCCCAGACGGCGTCCAGCAACTGGTCGCGCGTGAACACGCGGTTCGGGCGCGTCGCCAGGTAATACAGCAGGCGAAACTCGAGCGTCGAAAGCGTTACTGGCTTGCCGTCGCGCGCCACGCGATACGAGGAAGGATCGATCGTCAAGCCGCGCGCCTCGATCACGCGCCGCGGCTCGTTGGCGGGCTCGGTGCGCCGCAACAGGGCCTTCACGCGCGCCCCGAGTTCGCGCGGGCTGAAGGGCT
Organism: Terriglobia bacterium; assembly: GCA_041498955.1. Classification (GTDB taxonomy): domain Bacteria; phylum Acidobacteriota; class Terriglobia; order Acidiferrales; family UBA7541; genus Palsa-360. The sequence continues at coordinate 629 of JBGQJJ010000229.1, read as the reverse complement.
TGGTCACATAGTCGTCCGCGCCCATTTCCAGCCCGACCACGCGGTCGGCTTCCTCGCCCCGCGCCGTCAGCATCAGGATCGGCAGGCGGTTCAGAGACGTATCGCGGCGAATTTCCTTGCAGATGTCCAGACCCGAAAGCTTGGGCAGCATCAAGTCGAGCAGCAGAATGTCCGGCGGCGTCTTGCGGATTTGCGCGAGGCCGCTGGCGCCGTCGGTCGCGGAGGCAACGTGAAACCCCTCGCGCTCAAGGTTGTAGCGAACGAGCTCGACTATGTCCCGGTCATCCTCAATCAGCAGAACTCGTTTCATTGCACCATCCCAAGCTGCGGCTAGACCTCGCCCGGTACCAAACGCACTATAGTACATGGGCCTGTAGGAAGGCTATGTTACGCCAGGGTTAAAAAACGGGGTCTTTATTAACATTTCGTTCTCGCCAGATTCGATGACGGGCGAGAAGCCAAATGACAAGTAGTTGACTGTAACAACTATTTATAGACTATAATCGCGTCTATGAGAGACGCCATTACGTTGACGAATTCGGAGCTTATGGAACTGACACGACGAGCTACGAGCCGGACGGATCGGGCGGAAGATGCCCGACGGGCGCGGCTGATCTTGCTGCTGGCCG
>JBGQJJ010000228.1:0-2824 GCA_041498955.1 Terriglobia bacterium | reverse complement strand
GTGTGTTCCGCACTGCTCAACGTAAATCTGGATGCGGAGCGGAAACTGACGCAGGAATTCCGCACGCTGGGCGCAAATGTCGTGATCGCTCCGCCGGCCGGCGGCGACGAAGCCGCGCTCGCCGACGCTGCCATTCTGGATCGCATCTATGCGCTGCGCGTGCCACAGATTGTCGCAACGGCGCCTTATCTCTACGTGGCGGCGAATTCCGGATCGCAGGCGGTCATTCTTGCGGGCACCTGGTTTGACCAGGTGGCCAAGATGAATTCCTGGTGGAAGCTCGAGGGCGGCTGGGTATCTTCTCGCGAAGATCACGAGCATTGCCTCGTGGGCTTTACCGCCGCGCGCCAGCTCGGACTCGCGCCCGGCAGTTCGGTTCAGTTGCGCTCGGGCGATCGCAACATTTCCCTTACCGTCGCGGGAATTGTTACCACCGGCGGCGCCGAAGATAATCAAATACTAACGAACCTCGATTCCGCGCAGGCCCTCGCGGGGCTTTCCGGCCGCGTGAGCCTGGTGCAAGTGAGCGTTTCGGGAACGCCCGCGGAAATCGAGGGAGTGACGCGCAAGCTTGCGGACAATTTGCCCGGCCTCGATGTGCGGCCGGTACGCCAAATCGCCGTTGCCGAGGGCACGATTTTGGGACGGATTCAAGGTTTGATTTTCTGGACCATCGCGCTGATTCTGGTACTTTCGATGCTCGGCGTCCTGGCATCGATGGCGGCTCTGGCGATGGAGCGCCGCCAGGACGTCGGCCTCATGAAGGCACTTGGCGGGACTGTGCAACGTATCATGCGTCTATTTTTAGCCGAAGCGGGTATGCTCGGCGCCATCGGCGGCATACTTGGATTCTTGCTTGGCGTAATCCTCGCCCGATGGATTGGCGAACGCATCTTCGGCGTCGTCATCTCGGCGCGCTTTGTAGTTTTGCCCATCACCATCGCGTTGACGACCGGCGTGGCGCTGGCCGGGGCTTTCCCTCTGCGCCTTCTGGGGCGCGTGCGCCCGGCGGATATTTTGCGAGGAGAATGATGGCGCCCCTGGTCCAGGTCGAGCAACTCGAAAAGCGCTTCGGCGAAGTCCGCGCGCTCGACCGCGTGAGTTTCGAAGTGGATGCGGGCGAGTGGATCGCCATTATGGGGCCTTCCGGCTCCGGCAAGACGACGCTGATCAATATTCTCGGCGGGCTCGAGCATCCGAGCGCTGGCCGCGTCGTCGTCGACGGCCTGGAGATCGGCAACCTGGGCGAACGCGAATTGACGCGCTACCGCGCCGACAAGATCGGCTTTGTGTTCCAGCAATTTCATCTGATTCCTTATCTCACGGCACTGGAAAACGTCATGCTGGCCCAATATTTTCACAGCATCACGGATGAAAAAGACGCCGCGGAAGCCCTGTGCCGCGTGGGCCTCAGCGACCGATTGAACCATGTGCCCTCGGAGCTTTCCGGCGGAGAGCAGCAGCGCGTCGCCATCGCCCGCGCGCTGATCAATCATCCGAAACTGATTCTGGCTGACGAGCCCACGGGCAATCTCGACGAAGTGAACGAGGCCGTGGTCCTGAAACTGTTGCACGACCTGCATGACGCCGGGCATACCATTCTTGTCGTGACCCATTCGCAGGCCATCGGAAATCTTGCGGACCGCCGCGTGGAACTGGAACACGGCCGCCTGGCCCGCATCAGCGTCCCCTCGCTGGCCAAGGAGTAACGCCGCCGCGCCATGCCCATTCCCGTCGATGCGCGAAGAAAACCGGCCAGCGTGAAAATTCACGTTTCCTCCGGAGCCGGGGTCGACATCACCTGGGCCGACGGCCACGCCAGCCACTACGATTTCGCCTACCTGCGCGAAGAATGTCCGTGCGCGATGTGCAACGACGCGCGTCAGAAAAAGGCGCAGGGTCAGGAAAAGGACATGCAATTGAAAAAAGAGCATGCCTCGCTCGCAGCGGCCGCCCCAGCGCTGAGTTCGCCGCTGCTCCCCATGTATAAGCCAAAGCTTGCCGCCAAGGCGGCGCACGCCGTCGGCAACTACGCCCTGCAGATTGATTTTAACGACGGCCACGCGACGGGAATCTTCAGCTTCGATTTCCTGCGAACCATCTGTCCCTGCCAAGAATGCGCCCGCGAATACCGGACAAACCCCGACCTTTAAGCCTGATTTGGACCCATCGGCATAGGGTGGTAACTCCTCGGCTACAGGGTTTTCCTGTCGCGCGGACACCTCGCTTCCTTCTCACGTATCATTTCATTCGAGCCCCGCCGGAGGATCCCGTGTCATCCCATCAGGTCGCCTACGCGCAAAAGCGCCGCAGTACTCGCATCGAACAAGCCGTACCCATCCTTGTGCAGGGCGTGGGCGCTATGCGTGAACCCTACCAGGAGCAGGTTTCGACCCTGTCGATCAGTTGTCACGGCTGCAGCTACCAATCCAAGCATGAGGTCATTCAGGGGGAGACGGTATACCTGGATATCAAACCGCCAAGCAGTGGCGCTGTGGGATGTTCGAGCCGGGCGCGTGTCAAATGGGCGCAAAAGCTCGGGGCCAAGGAGCGGGCTTTTCAGATCGCCGTGGAGCTGGAGCTCGCCGGAAATATCTGGGGCGTCGCGTCCCCGCCGGCCGATTGGTTTCCACTTCAGGTCCCGGAAGCGATTGAACCTGCCGCCACTGGGCGAGAGTTGAAGGTTGTGACCCGGAAAGAGCAACAAGTGATCCCCGCGCCGCAAGGCGGATCGGATCGGGTCTCTCAACTTGAAAGAAGCCAGGCCGCAGCGTCCCCGAGTGCCCCGCTGGCGCAACTGATGGTCGGGCTAGGAGAACAGATT
>JBGQJJ010000227.1:0-2830 GCA_041498955.1 Terriglobia bacterium | reverse complement strand
CGCGGTCGATGTAGGTTTCCTCGATATCCGCCCGCACCCACAGATGGTCCACGTCGAGAATCGTCACGATCGGCTCGCCCACCTGAAGAACTTCGCCCTGCCGCGCGGCACGAACGGAGACGATGCCGTCCAGCGGGGCAAAAACTTTTGTGTACCCGAGGCGCACGTCCGCCGTGGCTTTATCGGCGCGGGCTTGCTGAAGCTGGGCGCGCGTCGCGGCGAGATCGCTTTGCTGGACGTCGAGCTGCTTGCGGTTGGCATTGGCCACCGCCACCTGCGCCTCCGACGCGCGAACCTGATCTTCCAGAGACTTGACGAGGGCTTCAGTCGCCTGCATGGCCGCGAGCGCCAGGTCGCGGTCTTGCGCGGCGGCCACGCCGCTGTCGAATAGGCTTTGCGTCCGCTTATACGTGGTCTGATCGCGCCAGAGATTGGCCTGGGCCTGTACGAGCTGGGAACGCGTGGACGTAAGAGTGGCTTCAGCCTGACGCACGGAAGCGCTGGTTTGGTCGTCGGTCCAGCTTCGCGTTCCCGCGGCGGAAAGGACTTTGTTCTCCAGCATGTGGATATTGGCCTCGGCGGAATCGCGCGCGGTGATCCACTCGGCGGGGTCGACTTCCGCGATCAAGTCGCCCTTGTGGACTTCCGAACCCTCATCCGCGGTGAGGCGGATCATGCGGCCGGCGATTTGCGAGCTCACGATCACGTCATTGCCGGTGACGATTCCGGTGAGCGGGATTTCCTTACCCCGGGGCGTCGATGTCAGGTACACCACCAAGGAGATGGCGAACAATACGCCGACAAACACAAAAAATTTGGACAATTTCATGACGTCGCTACCCCAGGCTCGAGACGACGGCGCGCGCAGTGTTCCGCGCGTCCACGCGGCGGATTTCTCCCGCGCTGAAGTTGAAGTACTGGCTCATCGTGTCGATGGATTATCGCAATTGGCGGCGGTTTTTGGTAGCGCCGGCATCTTGCTTGTCCCGATGCAAGAGGGGCCGGCGCTACCGAAGCCCTACGAGAAGCGGTCGAGTTTATTTGCTTATGCGGCGGGGCCGCGATTCGGCTCTGGCGCCGGCGTCCGGGCTTGGCCGCAGCGGCCGCGCCATCCTTCGCGGAATTTCTCGCGCTCCTCGGGTGTCATATGCTCCCAGCGCCGCATCATCTCGCCCCGCCAGCCGAACCCGCCGCGCCCGGGCCGGAATCCCCCGAAAAGGAGCCGCCCCAGGACCATCAGTCCCACGGCCTGCCAGAACGTAATCGTCCGAAGGCCGAACAACCCCGGCATCAGGTAATTCCACAAATGCGTGACCACGAAACCGAAGACCGTGAAGGCCACGATTACGATGGCCACGACTTTCAAAACCCGGAAAATCTTTCTTCCTCTCATGTTCATTCTCCTCATTTGCTTACAAAATCGTCGTAGATGGAATGCAGCCGCCGGCGAAGATAGAGAACAGCGTGATGTTTGCGAGAGAGCAAAGTGTTGACGCTGACCCCCGTTTCCGCGGAGATTTCCTTGAAGCTGAGCCCCTCGAATTCATGCGCGAGGAAAACTTCGCGCTGCTCTTCCGGGAGATCGTCGAGCGCCGCGTCGAGCTCTTCGAGCAGGATGCTTCGCGCATAAGTGGCCTCCGGTCCCGCATCGGGCGACGGCAGCAATTCTTCGAGCGAGAGCGAATCGCCGTCCGGATCTTTTTCAAGCGAAAACGGCTCCGGCTTCTTCTTCCGGAAGCCGTCGATGATCCGGTTGCGGGCCACGCGATACAGCCATGCGCCCACTTGTTCGATGGGCTTCATCAACCGGTAGGCTTCGATGAGTTCGTAGAAGACGTCCTGCAAAATGTCTTCCGCTTCGGACTCATCGGCGACGCGACGGCGAATGAAATTGCGCAGCCGGCCTTGTTCCCGGCCGATCGTCTCGGTGAGCCGCTCGTCTTGCTCAGCCATGATCCAGGTTGTGCTCACTGCCTTGTCCATCTACACATGAAGACGTTTGAGCGTCGAAAATATTGCAGGGGACTAACGAATGAGAAGTAATTTGGTGGCTGCACGGTGAAAGGAAGGGACTTGCGCGCCTGCGTAAGAAATCAACTTTGGCAAGTATTTGTAGCGCCCGCCTTCAGGCGGGCATCTTAGAATGAAGCACATGTCCGCCTGAAGGCGGGCGCTACAAATACGAAAATCTGGTTCTTTTGCTATACGGCGCCCTTGGCTGCCGCCTCGAGGGCGTCGCCGATGAGGATCGAAGGCTTCCATTCCTCCAGAAATACCGCGCCGAGGTTGTTGTAAAACTCGATGGCCTGCTTGTTCCAGTCCAGTACTTCCCAGCGCATGCAGAAATATTTTTCGCGCCAGGCGATTCCGGCGACGTGCTTGATTAACGCCGTGCCGATGCCGTGCTTGCGAAACGCGGGCCGCACAAAAATGTCGTCGAGAAACAGTCCGGCGCGTCCCTGAAACGAAGAGTAAAAATCAAAAAAGATGGCGTACCCAACCGGTTCGCCGTCCCACTCGGCGATGACAGAGCGAAACTTCGGGTGCGGACCAAAGCCGTCGCGCACGAGGCCCTCTTCGGTCGCGCTGACTTCGTGCTCGAGATGCTCGAAGGCCGCGAATTCGTGGATCATCGCGGTCAACAGCGCTGCGTCTTCAACAGTGGCGGGACTGATCGAAAGCATCGGCGCAATCCTGAATACTGCGATTCCGAGCGTGCCATTATAGACTAGCGCGTGGCGCAATGTCGCCCGAAAGAGAATCGCCGTTGTCGGTCAGTCTGAGGACTTGTATTCGCGGTTTCTCATCGGCTACAGTTCCCGGCGCGGCG
>JBGQJJ010000226.1:0-2909 GCA_041498955.1 Terriglobia bacterium | reverse complement strand
GGCCTAATCCGACCCTGGGCATCTCCCCCGGCATCCCGAGTCCCTACTTGTTAACAATGGATTTTGCCTTCCCGATCGAGACTGCGGGCAAGAGAAGATATCGCGTCCAAAGCGCTCGCAATCTGGATCAGGCTGCTCGATTTGATCTTGCCGATTCCGCATGGACGGTCCTGAGCGGGGTTCGTCTCGCGTTGTTGAACTATCTTCTTGCGTCTCGAAGTTTGGAACAGGTCCGCTCGGAAGAGCAAGTCCGCGCGGATCAGGTCAATATCCTGGAGAAGATATTATCTGCCGGGGAAATACCTGGATTTGAAGTAGATCTGGCGCGGATCGAATTTTCAAAAACTGAAGTGGCTTTGCGCGCCGCTGAGGGCCGAACTGCCGAAGCCAAGGCCGCTCTGGCAGCCGCAATTGGAATTCCTGTGGCGGGCCTTCAGGATGCTCAGTTCGTGTGGCCGGACCTGGACATGCCGCCAAGCCCAGAATCCCTTTTTCCAGCGGAGATCCATCGCGACGCAGTTCTAAATCGCATGGATGTTCGACGCTCGCTCGCGCAATACGCGGCCGCCGAATCCGACTTGCAACTAGAGATCGCCAAACAATACCCCGACATCAACATCGGGCCGGGTTACACCTATGAAGAAAGAAATAGTTTCTTTACTGTTGGCTTGTCGTCCGCCATTCCTCTCTTCAATCGAAACCAGGGACCTATCGCCGAGGCTGAGGCTCGCCGAAAGGAAACCGCCGCGGCGTTCTTGCAAATCCAGGCGCAAGTCGTCGCGAGAAGTGAGCGCGCGCTGGCCGTTTACACAGCGGCCCTGCGGGAACTGGCGGAAGCACAAACCTTGTATCAACTCCAAGAGGCTCAGCTCCAGATCGTTCAGCAGGGAATCCGCGCTGGCGCCGACAATCGGCTGAGTCTCGACGGCGTGCAAATTCTACTTTCTGTCTTGGACCGAGCCAGGCTTGATGCCCTGGGGCGCGCACAGCGAGCCCTTGGCGATCTCGAAGATGCAGTCCAGCGGCCCTTGGATCATGAGGGAATTTCCCAGATCCGGCCCGAATCTCCGGCATTGGACAAACTGCCGGAGCGCCACTAGAACAGTTCGAGGATTTCCTCATAGCGTTTAAACGGAGGAATCAGGTAGGCGCCGGCGATTCCCAAGGAGCGAGCTCCTCTCGCCCAATCCAGCAATTTGCGCGCGAGGGCGAAACCATGTTCGCGCGCGGACCCTCCCGCGGCTTCAAGTTGCTTCAACAACGGCTCCGGAATCACGATGCCAGGAACCTCATTGTGCAGGCGCAGGGCTTGCTTATAGCTGCTCAGAGGCCACAGGCCGACCAGGATGGGAATCGGCGATTTTCCGCCCATGCGTTTTAGAAATTGTTCCCAGTGCTCGGGATCGAAAATCGGCTGCGTCATGGCGAAGTGCGCGCCGGCTTCGACCTTCAAGTGAAACCGGCGCAGTTCCTCGTCCAGATCCTCGGCGAGAGGATTTACCGCGACTCCGATGGTGAAATTCGTTGCGCCGCCGAGATTTTTTCCGCCCCAATCCAATCCCTGATTCAGCTTGGCCATCACTTTCACGAGACCGATGGCATCGACTTCATAGACTCCCAGCGATTCCGGATAGCTGCCGAGCGAGGGCGGATCGCCCGTGACGGCGAGGACGTTGCGCACTCCCCCAATGGTCCACGCGCCGAGGAGCATGGCTTGCAAGCCGATCAAATTGGCGTCGCGCGTCGTGAGATGCGGGATCGTTTCGATGCCGCGCGCTTCGAGCGCTCCGGAAAGCGAAAGCGCGTCCATGCCCACGCGCGCGAGCGGTCCGCTGTTGACGTCGATGGCGTCCACTTTTTTCGACGCCATGACGTTTTGCACCTGCTCGAGAACGCGATCGATCGACGTCCCTTTCGGCGGATCGATTTCCACCGAAATCACGAATTTCTGCGCCTGAATTTTTCGCCACAGCGCGCTTTCCGGCTCCCGCGCCGCCGTAGGGCGCGCCTCAGGCGCCGTTTCAACCACGGTCACCGTGCGGGCGCCCACCGCTGGACGCATCCCCTCCACCGCGTGGACCATCGCGCGAATATGCTCCGGCGTGGTTCCGCAGCAGCCGCCGAGAATCCGCGCGCCCAGCATAACGGCTTCGCGCGCGAACAGATCGAAATATTCGGGCGAGGATTTTGGATAGATGACGCGATCTCCGGCGCGCTGCGGAAATCCCACGTTCGGCATCGCGCTCATCGGAAACGAACCCGCTGCCGCGGCAAGGTCCTGCAAAATGCGCAAATGATCCTGCGGGCCCACGGAACAGTTCGCGCCGATGACCTGCACGCCCCGTTCCTGCAAAAGAGCCCAGGCATCTTTCGGCCGCGCGCCGCCGAAAGTGCTGCCCTCCTCGGAATACGTCAACTCGGCAACGATAGGGAGCTGCGAAAACGAACGAATCGCTTCGATGGCCGCGACAAGTTCGGCCGGATTCCCGAAAGTCTCCAGAATGAAAAAATCCACGCCGCGTTCCTCGAGCGCTTCGGCCTGCTCGCGGAAAATTTCCCGGAAATGTTCCGGCGTCGCCTCGCGTTCATCCCGGAAGACGCCGGGCGGCCCGATCGATCCGGCGATCAGGACTTCGTGCCGGGCGGCCTCGCGCGCCTCGCGGGCAATTTTGACGCCGCGGTGATTGAATTCCGTGACGCGGTCTTCCAGCCCGAATGCGGTCAACTTATTCCGGTTGGCGCCGAACGTGTTCGTCTCGATGATGTGCGCGCCGGCTTCGAGATAGGCCATGTGAATGCGAAACACTTCTTCGGCGCGCGTGGCGTTCAGTTCATCCACGCAGCGCTGCGGGCCCAGGGTCTCGTAGAGCAATGAGCCCATGGCTCCATCCGCGATCAGCACGGAGTCG
>JBGQJJ010000225.1:0-2927 GCA_041498955.1 Terriglobia bacterium | reverse complement strand
CTCGGAACTGTACCGGGGCCGAGGTGGAGTGTCCCTACCAACGCCCGCTGGCCCTTGGGCCTCTGCCGAGGCCGAAAAGAGAAAGATTATCCCAAGAAGAAAAATAGCCACACGCATTACAAACCTCCCTAGAATCGCCCACGCGTTTCAATTCGGAACATCTCCCTTGATTGTAGCTGCCGTCTCCCCCCAGGAAGCACGATTTACGGTGCATATGCCTAATTCCATACGGAGTTAACCTTCACGTGTCATCCTCGATTTCTGGCCGATATGGCGGGCGAGATGTGGCTCCCGCTTGACTGATGTGTTAGGATTTCCGGCGATACGCGTGCGGGCTGTCGCCGCGGCGACGAGCCCGCCAGTAAATTGGTATGCCGACCCAATACATTCCGATCTTTATTTTTGCCGCGCTAGCCGCTGCGTTCCCGGCCGTGACGCTTGTGCTTTTCAAGCTCATTCGCCCGACTCCGGTAGCTGTCGGAGCGAAACTGCGGCCGTATGAGTGCGGCGTGGAAGCCGAAGGCGACACGCGCGGGCGGTATTCCGTCCGGTTTTACATCGTGGCGATTCTTTTCGTCATCTTCGATGTGGAAACGACGTTTCTGTTTCCGTGGGCCGTGCTGTTTTCGACCCGGGACGCGGGCTTCCGCTTGCCTGAAATCTATGCCTTGGCGAGCATGTTCGTTTTTCTTGGCATCCTGATCATCGGTTACGTTTGGCTCTACCGAAAAGGCGCCCTCGAATGGGTGTGACCGGCGCCCCCGGCTTATTGATAATGGTGTCCCGGCCACGGATGGTGACCGGGATTTTTTTTGAGCCTTGGCCGAACACGGGATGGGTAAGGCCGTGGATTCTGGCGGAACAGGTTGACTCTGTTTTCCGCCGTGTGCTAAAAGCTACAACTTAATATTGGCTGCACGGTGGTCGTGCGGCCGCACTACTCCTAATTCATGGCAAACGACCCGGAAGAGAAGCAGCCGTCTGCGAGTTCACCGACTGAGCCGTCTGTGGCGAAAACGCCAGCCGCTGGGGGAGAACCCGCATCTAAACCGCCTGCTCCTCCGGCCGCACCCGCGGCGAAACCTCCGGCTGCGCCTGCCGCGCCCCGGCCTCCCGCTCCACCAAAAGAAGGCCCTGTTCCCATCGATAATGATCTTGTAAAACGGTACAAAGAGAAATTCGGGCCGGCCATTGTGGAAGCCTGGACGGATCGCAAACAAGCCATTCTAGTCGTGGCGCGAGAGTTGCTCGCCGAGATTGCGATTTACAGCCGGGATGATGAAAAATTTGACTGGCTGGCCGACCTCACGGCGGTCGACTGGCCGAAGCGCGAGAAGCGTTTCGATATCGTGCTCAACATGTATTCGTTTGAAAAGAATGAGCGGTTGCGCTTGAAAGCGCATGCCAGCGCGGACGAGCGCGTGCCCAGCGTGCAAGGAATCTGGTCCACGGCGAACTGGATGGAACGCGAAGTGTACGACATGTTCGGCGTGGTGTTTGAAGGCCATCCCGACCTGAAGCGGATTCTGCTTCCTGAAGAATGGCAGGGCCACCCGTTGCGGAAAGACTACGACATTCTGACGCAGGACACCGCCTGGGTTCGCGAAAACCTGGGCATCGAGAGCGGACAATAACGAATGCCCGATGAACGCATCCCGTTTGCTACCCACGCGGATCACACCGTGCTCGGGGCGGACGAAATTATTCTCAACATGGGGCCGCAGCACCCGTCCACGCACGGCGTGCTGCGCGTGAAGCTGCGACTGGACGGCGAAAAAGTCATCGGCTCGGAATGCGTGATCGGCTACCTGCACCGCGGCGTTGAGAAAATCGCCGAGCACCGCACTTACACGCAATTCGCGCCGTACGTAGACCGCATGGATTACGTCGCGGCGGTTTCGAACGGACTGGGCTACTGCGAAGCGGTCGAAAAACTGCTGGGTGCGGAAGCGCCGCCGCGGGCGCGCGTGATTCGAACGATTCTCACCGAATTGCAGCGGATTGGGAGCCACCTGTTCTGGCTGGGTACGCATGCGCTCGATATCGGGGCGCTGACACCGCTATTTTATTGCCTGCGCGAACGCGAAGAGATCCTGAAAATATTCGAGAAATATTGCGGGGCGCGGCTGACCACGCACGCGTTTCGCATCGGCGGCCTGCAATACGAGGCTTACGATGAACTGGAAAAGGACGTCGAGCGGTTCTGTACGCCTTTCGACAAGCGCGTGGACGAATACGAATCGCTGCTGACCGAAAACCGCATCTGGGTGGGACGCACCAAGGGCATCGGCATCCTCACCGCCAAGGAAGCCATCGATTACGGCGCTTCCGGGCCGGTCCTTCGCGCGAGCGGCGTGAAATGGGACATCCGCAAGGCCATGCCTTACGCCGCGTACGACCAGTACAAATTTGAAATTCCCACCGGCAAAAACGGTGACACGTACGACCGGTACGTCGTCCGCATGGAAGAGATGCGCCAATCGCGGCTGATCTGCCTGCAGGCCATCGAAAATATTCCGGCCGGGCCGATCATGGGCAAGGTCGGCAAAGTGCTGAAGCCGCCGCCGGGCGAGGTTTACCATTCGATTGAAGCGCCCAAGGGCGAGCTGGGCTATTACATCGTCAGCGACGGCACGATTCAGCCATACCGCGTGAGGATTCGCCCGCCTTCTCTAATTAATCTCGAGGCGTTTGACAAGATGATTCGCGGGCACCTGGTGGCGGACGTTGTGGCGATCATTGGCACGCTCGATATCGTATTGGGAGAAGTGGATCGGTAGCGCCATGCTGATGAACCTCCTCCATTTCGTGATTTCCATTTGGGTGCCGCTGGTTTGCGCCGTCATCATCGTGGCCGTTCTGCCGCTCGTCGCCGGGTACATCGTTCTAATGGAACGGAAAGTTATGGCGGACATGCAGGCGCGGCT
>JBGQJJ010000224.1:0-3016 GCA_041498955.1 Terriglobia bacterium | reverse complement strand
GATGGACATGACTTGCGTTGAATTGGATTTCAAGGCCGCGCTCGCCAAGAATTTTGACGACCGCATGATGACCATCGGACGATCGGCAGTGCTCACGCGAGTTCACAAAGGACGCGCGGCGTGCCACTACTGCGGCGTCTGCCACCGTGGTTGTATCACGCAATCGTATTTCAGCAGTTTGAATTCGACCCTGCCGGCCGCTCAGAAAACCGGGCGTCTCACGATTCGCCCTTACAGCGTGGTTCACAGCCTGGTCTACGATTCCAAGGCGCGCCGCGTCAGCGGCGTTCGCGTGATTGATTCGCAAACCAAAACCGCGAGCGAATTCAAGGCTCGCATCTTTTTCGTTTGCGCCTCGACGCTGGAGTCCACGCGCATTCTCCTGAATTCCGCGACTCCCGAATTTCCCAACGGTCTCGCCAACAGCAGCGGCGAACTCGGCCACAACCTCATGGACCATCATATGGGCAGCGGCGCCAGCGGAACCATGCCGGGCCACGAAGACAAAATGCCCTTCGGCGACCGCCCCAACGGAATCTACATTCCGCGTTTCCGCAATGTGAAAACCAAGCACAAGGATTTTCTGCGCGGCTACGGTTTTCAGGGCGGCGGAAGCCGCGACGGCTGGTCGCGCGGCTTCGGGATGCCCGGAATCGGCGCGGAATTCAAGAATGCTCTGAAGATGCCCGGCCCCTGGCGCATGGGCATGGGCGGATTCGGCGAGTGCCTGTCGAATCACAACAATTACATCGAAATCGACAAGGAGAAGCTTGATGCATGGGACATCCCCACGCTCAAGATCCACTGCGACTGGAGCGACAACGAACGCACCATGTCGAAAGACATTGCCGTGCAGGCCGCGGAAATGCTGGCCGCCGCGGGCGCAAGGGACATTTATGTGTTTCAGGAAATCAGCCCTCCCGGCCTCGCGATCCATGAAATGGGAACAGCGCGCATGGGCCGCGATCCTAAAACTTCCGTGCTCAATGCGAACAATCAGGCGCACGACGCCAAGAACCTGTTCCTCTCCGACGGCGCGTGCATGACATCCGCTTCGTGCGTGAATCCATCGCTCACCTACATGGCGCTGACGGCACGGGCCTGTGATTTCGCGGTTTCCGCGATGAAGAAAAATGAGCTGTAGGGAGAACTCGTCGAAATGGCTCAGGTGATTCGTTCTCCGAAACAGTACGACGTCTGCATCATCGGCTCTGGCGCCGGCGGCGGGATGGCCGCGAAAATTCTCACCGAGGGCGGCCTGAACTGCGCCTTGCTCGAAGCCGGGCCAAACGTCACTCCTGAAAAAGATTTCAAGATGCTGATGTGGCCGTACGAATTGCCGCATCGCGGCGCGGGCGTCGGCGGAACCGCGCGAGAAAATTTCGGCGAGTTCCTTGCACCGAACGGGGCCTGGACGATTGACGGCGAGCCGTACACTTCCGCGCCCGGCGCCAATTTCCAGTGGTTTCGCTCGCGCATCGTCGGCGGACGCACGAATCACTGGGGCCGCATCGCATTGCGTTTTTCTCCCATCGACTTCAAGTCCGGCTCGCGCGACGGCCTGGGCGACGACTGGCCCATCAGTTACGAAGATCTCGCGCCGTATTACGACAAAGTGGAAGGCTACATCGGCGTTTTCGGCACGAAGGAAAATGTCTCCAGCGCGCCGGACGGCGTTTTTCTTCCTCCACCAAAGCCGCGCTGCACCGAGCTGATGGTCAAGAAGGCTTGCGACAAGCTCAATATTATTTGCATTCCTTCACGCATGGCGATTCTGACGCGTTCTTTGAACGGCCGCCTGCCTTGTCACTACTGCGGCCAGTGTGGCCGCGGCTGCGTCACGGCGTCGAATTTCAGTTCGAGCCAGGTCCTGCTGCCTCCCGCGATGAAAACGGGAAAACTGACGCTGATTACCGGCGCGATGGCGCGCGAAATCCTTGTGAACAGAGAGGGCAAGGCCGAAGGCGTCGCCTACATTGACAAAGCGACGCGCACGGAAAAGCGCATCAACGCGCGCGCGATTGTCGTTGCCGCAAGCGCTTGCGAGTCCGCGCGCCTGCTGCTGAACTCCCGGTCTTCGGCCTATCCGAGCGGAATTGCGAATTCTTCGGGCACGGTCGGGAAATATCTCACCGATTCCGTGGGGAGTGGCGGCTATGGCCATTTCCCGCAGCTCGAAAAGATGCCGCCGCACAATCACGACGGCGCGAACGACATGCACATGTACATTCCGTGGTGGAAATTCGACCGCCAGAACGATTTTCCGCGCGGCTACCACATCGAGTTCGGTGGCGGTTTCCACATGCCCGGTGTCGGCATGTTCGATGGGCTGTGCCATGAAGAGGAAGGCTACGGCGCAAAGCTGAAGCAGCGCGCGCGCCAGCTCTATGGCACGGCCATCGGTTTCGCGGGCCGCGGCGAGATGATCCCGAATCCGGATACGTATTGCGAGATCGATCCGGAGGTCGTCGACCAATGGGGAATCCCGGCGTTGCGTTTCCATTTCAAGTGGTCGGAGTACGAGCTGCGCCAGGCGAAAGACATGCAGGAAACGTTTCGCGTCATCGTGGAGACCATGGGCGGCGAGTACAAGACAAAGACTTCGATTGATGGCCCGTATCCCTTCGGAATACAGGAGGGCGGAAAAATCATCCACGAAGTGGGCACCGCGCGCATGGGCGCCGATCCGAAAACCTCCGTGCTCAATGGATATTGCCAGGCGCACGACGTGAAGAATCTTTTTGTCACGGACGGCGCGCCGCTGGTGACCAACCCGGACAAGAATCCGACGCTGACGATCATGGCGCTCTCCTGGCGCGCCTCCGAGTATTTGCTCGACGAAGCCAAGAAAGGCAACCTCTAACATGCCCCGCGAAAAATGTCTCCCCAGCTTTTGTAGGCGCATGGCTTCAGCCATGCTCGCCCCATCTTTCTTCGTCCACTCTTCGTCCTATACGGTCGACGCCCCAATTAAAGTCTGTCATTCCGAGCGGAGGCCGGCTGCATTTGCCGGCCG
>JBGQJJ010000223.1:0-3031 GCA_041498955.1 Terriglobia bacterium | reverse complement strand
TGGTCGGCGCCCAGCGATCCGAGGCCGCCGGCTTTGAGGTCCACTACATTGACGAGTCCAACGAAGTGCGCGCCCTTGTGGTCAAAGCTGTACCACCCTTTTCCTTTCGTGTCTTTGCCGAAGCGATCCAGGTATTGCTGGCCGTCGTCGGTGAGCATGTCGTGCTCGCCTGGAACGTAAAATATTCGTCCCGCTTTGGCGCCCTTGAGGACTTCCTGGGCCGTGTCAAACTCGGACGGTTTGGACAACTGCGAAATATCTCCCGTGTGCAACAGGAAATCCGGGGGCGCGGCGGCGCTGTTGATGCGATCGACGGCGATTTGCAATGTTGCGGTGACGTCGGGATTGGCTTCTTTGCTGAATCCGATGTGGGAGTCGCTGATCTGGATGAAGCTGAAATCCGCGCCCTTCATCTTTGCCATGTCCATGCCGCTCGCGGCGCCCTGCATCAAGGGCAACGATTTCAGAATGCCGCCGTGAAGCGAGTAGAGCACTCCGGTGCCGGCCCAGGCCATGCACTGCAGAAATCCCCGGCGGTCAATGCCATCCTTGTTGATGTTGTCTCGAATAAAGTCAGCCATGATGATATTTCTCCTCCGGCGGGCGTGGGCTGTAGAATGCTTGCCTCACGCGGCCTTCGGGATGTAAGACTTTCCCCGGCGGCGCTTATTCCCCGCAAAGGGCCGATTTCATGGCCGGGAATAAAATAGCCTTGGCCGCAGTCTTACAAGTGGGCGATTAGAGAACGGCGAGAAGCACAAGAGTGCCCGGCGCAGCAACACGCGAACGCTTCGAGCAAGCCGTCCTGCCTCATCTGGACGCGGCGTACAACCTCGCGCGCTGGCTGACGCGGAACGAACAGGACGCGCAGGACGTGACGCAGGAAGCCTTCTTGCGCGCGTTTCGATTTTTCGACGGCTACCAGGGCGGAAATATGCGGGCGTGGCTGCTCACGATCGTGCGCAATACGTGCTACACCTGGCTGCATCAGAACCGGCCGCCCGACTCGGCCGTGGAATTCGACGAGGAGATTCACAGCAGCGAATCGTCAGGCGGCGCCGACCCGGAACTTCAGGTGCTCGCAAGCGCCGACAAGGAAACCTTGCATCGCGCGCTCGAGGAGCTGCCGGGAATCTTTCGCGAAGTTCTGGTGCTGCGCGAGATGGAAGGAATGTCCTACAAAGAGATTGCCGACGTCGCGTCCGTTTCCATTGGCACGGTGATGTCGCGCTTGGCGCGGGCGCGGACGCGTTTGAGGCAGTCCTTAGGCGCCGCGCTTGGCAAGGAGTCCTGATCGTCAAGGAGTCTTGAAGTGAGCTGCAAGCTGACACAACGCTTTGTTCCCGGCTACCTGGATGGCGAACTCGATCTGTCGCGCACCATCGAGATGGAAACGCACCTGCAGGTTTGCGCAGAATGCGCGCGGGAACTTGCAAGGCAACAGGCATTGCGTGCGGCTCTACAGCGCGGTTCGTTGGCATATGCCGCGCCGGAAGGGCTGCGGGAGCGGATTCAATCGTCACTGCGTCCTTCCGCCCCAACAGAAGTTCGCGAACGTTCCAGCGGTTGGCCCGCTTTTCAATTATTGCGATGGGCCGGCGCGTTTGCCGTCCTCGCTTTGTGCGCCGTAACGGCCTGGCAATTTCTGCCCGGCCTGCGTGGACCTACGAGTGACCAGCGGCTTGCGGCCGAGGTTTTCTCCAGCCACGTGCGTTCGCTCGAAGGCAATCACTTGATGGATGTGGTCTCCACGGATCAGCACACCGTAAAACCCTGGTTCGACGGCAAGCTCGATTTCTCTCCGCCGGTCGAAGATCTGGCAAGCGACGGCTTTCCGCTGGTTGGCGGACGACTCGATTATCTCGAAGGCCGCCAAGTCGCCGCGCTGGTCTACCAGCGGCGAAAGCATTTCATCAACGTTTTTGTGTGGCCAGGGGAAGCAGGATCGATCTCCACGCAAACCCTCGAGCCGCGGCAGGGCTACAACCTGATGCGTTGGTCGCGCGGCGGTTTCCAGTTCTGGGCCGTGTCGGATGTAAGCGCGGCTGACCTTGCGGATTTTGTCCGCCTCCTCGAAACGCGCATCGCCCCCGAATCGAAGTAGCGCGGGGGAAACGGGCCACTTGGGGGTGAATGATCGCTCAATCAGAACCTGACCAATTGTCGTGTTTCCCCACCTTGCGTGCCCACTCCCATTGGCGGTAGCATGCCATAATCAGGCTATCGGCCCTGGCTGCCGGTGAAACTACGGCGGCTGACGGACCGTCTATTTAGGAGCTACCTCTATGAGGCTCCTCGCACCGATTTCGGCGCTGCTGCTTCTGGCTGGCGCAAGCACGGGCCTGCTGGCCATGCAGCGCGGCGGGCAGCAATCGTATGACGAGTACGGCGCCCGCGAAGCGTTTGGGACCTCCCAAGATCTTGGTTCCGGAAAATATGAATACTCGTGGTCGCGGCTACGCTACTCCATGGCGGGGGCCGGAGGCGGCGGCTACGGGTACGGGCGCTGGGCCACCTGGTCGCGGGACTATCCCAAGGCCGACCGGCAATTCCTGATTGCCATGAAACGGCTCACGCGCATCAATGCGCGGCCGGTCGAGCAGGTGGTGGACCTCGACAGCGAAGGCCCTCAGGCCATCGAAAATTTTCCGTGGGTGTATGCCGTCCAGGTGCAGACGTGGACGTTCAGCGAGCCCGAGGCCAAGCGGCTGCGCGAATATCTGCTCAAGGGCGGCTTCCTGATGGTGGACGATTTCCACGGCGCGACCGACTGGGAACACTTCATGAACGGCATGCTGATGATTTTCCCGGACCGGCCCATCGAAGACCTGACCGACAAAGACGAAATTTTCCACGTCCTGTACGATTTGACGGACCGTTTCCAGGTGCCGGGCGAGCAGTACGTCTGGACGGGCCGGACGTATGAGAAGGACGGCTACGTCCCGGAATGGCGTGGCATCAAGGACGACCGGGGCCGCGTGATGGTCGCCATCTGTCACAACATGCACCTGGGGGACGCCTGGGAATGGGC
>JBGQJJ010000222.1:0-3048 GCA_041498955.1 Terriglobia bacterium | reverse complement strand
TCCTGGAAAAGCGCAAACCAGTTTGGAAGGCAAACTAGATGGACGAATTGGAAATAACGCCGGCGGACGTGAAGGCGCGGCTCGACCGTGGCGATCAATTGGTGCTCGTGGATGTGCGCGAGCCTTGGGAGCACCAGCTTTGCAAAATTGAGGGCGCGAAACTCATTCCCTTGGGCAGCCTGGCGGCAAGTCTGCAGACGCTTCCGGACGTGGACGAAGTGATTTGTTATTGCCATCACGGCATGCGCAGTCTGGACGCGGCGGCGTGGCTGCGGTTTCAGGGCATTGAGAAGGCGAAATCACTTGCTGGCGGGATCGAACGCTGGTCGGTTGAGATCGATCCAAAAGTTCCGCGATATTAGGGATAATATTTTCTTGCAGGGACGCCCGCAGCGGCGGGCTGCGCCCCTACATCGAAGGAGATGGCGTGCCAAAGTCGAAATTCAAATTTCTACAGAAACTGACATGAACTACGTGCCGAAAAGCAAGAGGTCTCTTGCTGAAGCTTGGCGCCGAACTCGAATCGCGTGACTTGGATAAGGAGCGTTTGACCGAGGCCGAACTCGATGACTTGATTGGCGGCCGCGATTACAAAGAATTTTTGAACACGCGAAATGAGCTGTACCGCAGCCGAAAGATGAAAGAGAATCCGCCGTCGCGTGCCGAGGCCATTAAACTCATGGCCAAGGAGCCAAATCTCATCCGCAGGCCGGTGGTGATTCACGGGTCGCAGATGCTTCTTGGTTTCGATGAAGACGCCTACAAAAAGCTATTGAAGTAATGCAATTGCGATCGGAGATCGGTGAATGGACGTGAAGACCATTGCAGTGATTGGCGCGGGCACGATGGGGCGGGGAATCGCCTACGCCGCTGCTTACGGCGGCTATAACACCGTCCTAGAAGATATTTCGCGGCCCAGGCTCGAGCAGGCTGTCAATTGGATCCGACAATCGTTTGACGAAGGCGTCGCGCGCGGGAAGGTTGAAGGCAGCGTGCGCGATAAAGCTCGCACATTGGTTACCACCGCGAGCAACGTCGAGGACGCCATCCGTGAAGCTGACCTCATCATCGAAGCCGTTCCGGAAGAGTTGGAGATGAAGCTCGAATTGTTCACCATCTTCGACAAGTTCGCCAAAACGGGAGCCATATTCGCGAGCAATACCTCTTCTCTCTCAATCACGGATTTCACCGACGTCACCGTTTCGCGCGACCGCTGCATCGGCATGCATTTCTTCAACCCCGTCCCGAAAATGAAGCTCATCGAGCTCGTCAGGACGCCGCAAACTTCCGATGAAACGGTCGCCGCTTGCCGCGAAGTCGCCGGCCGCATGGGCAAGGAAGTGGTGATCGTCAACGAAGCGCCCGGTTTCATCACCACGCGGATCAACGCGCTCATCGGGAATGAAGCCTTTCACATGCTCGAAGCCGGGATTGCTTCGGCTGAAGATATCGACAAGGCTTTGAAGCTCGGTTTGAACCACCCCATGGGCCCCTTCGAGTTGGTCGATCTCGTCGGCCTGGACGTTCGGCTCAATATTCTTGAATATCTCCATCGAACGCTCGGCGAAAAATACCGGCCCAATTCCTTGTTGCGGCAATACGTCAAGGAAGGACGACTGGGCCACAAAGCGGGGCGCGGGGTTTACGACTACCCGCGACAAAAGGCGGCGGAGAAGAAAGCCTAGCCAGGCCAGAAGACGAAAAGAATCCTGATGAAATCACTTGCAGAAATGATCGTCATCCAACAGGGCGACCTGACCGAGATGGACACGGACGCCATCGTCAACGCCGCAAACAATGACTTGGTTCTCGGCGCGGGCGTGGCGGGAGCCATCCGCCGCAAGGGCGGCGAAGCGATACAGCGCGAATGTGACGCCATCGGCAGCATTCCCGTCGGCTATGCGGCCATCACCACCGGCGGAAAATTGAAAGCGCGCTTCGTGATTCATGCGGCTAGCATGCAACTGGGTGGAAAAACGAATGCGGACACGCTGCGGAATTCCACCGCGCATTCTCTGAGGATCGCCAACGAGCGCGGCCTGAAGTCCATCGCCTTTCCCGCCGTGGGCACCGGCATCGCGGGGTTTCCGCTGAAAGATTGCGCGGAGATCATGCTGCGCGAAGCAGCGCGGCACCTGAAAGGTGAAACCTCTCTCGAAACGATTTACTTCGTGCTCTTCGACGAAGTCGCAGAAGGAGTTTTCACTCGGGCATGGAGGCGGATTCAGGCGGAACCCGCCTCCGACACCGTGGGAGCCAAAGGCGCGTGACGCCGCTCGCCGAATTACTTGCGGATCGCATCCGCCGCTACGGGCCTCTCACTTTCGCCGACTTCATGCGCGAATGCCTGTACCATCCGGTCCACGGCTATTACAGCAAAGCCGAATCCACGCGCTTTGCGGACTACTATACGAGCGTGGATGTTCATCCCATCTTTGGACGGCTTCTCGCTCGACAGTTCGCGGAAATGTGGGAGCACCTCGGGCGTCCGGCTGATTTCACACTCATCGAAGCCGGCGCAGGAGTTGGGCGGCTCGCATCGCACATTCTCGATTTCAGCGAATCGAAGCTTCCCGCTTTTTACAAAGTACTGCGCTACGTGGCGGTTGAGTGCTCCGCGGCGCGCCGCGAACAGACAGCGACGCGACTGAAGCAGCACACGGAAGCAGGGCACTTTGCGGTTTCCCTCGAGATCCCGCCGCATATCCCCGCGGGCTGCCTCTTTTCCAATGAGTTGATCGATGCGCTGCCGGTACACCGAGTGGTGCTGCAAGGTGGCGCGCCGAAAGAAATGTTCGTCGACTTCACGGACGGGCGATTTGTGGATCACATCGCGGAACTTTCCACTTGCGCCATCACTGAATATTTTGCGACGCAGGGAATCCTTCTTCACGAAGGCCAGCAAGCTGAAGCCGGACTAGAGGCTTGCGACTGGATCGCCGAAATCGGCCGCCGCCTCGAACGCGGCTACGTCCTCACGATCGACTACGGTCATCGCGCCGCGGAACTCTTCGACGACCATCACATGCGCGGGACGCTCCTCGCCTA
>JBGQJJ010000221.1:0-3049 GCA_041498955.1 Terriglobia bacterium | reverse complement strand
TTCCATCACCACGCCCTTGACGCCGCAGTCCACGGCGCGCTTGACGTCGTCCACCATGCAGCGCGAGAACGCGAAAATCTGCGGGCCGAGATTGCGCTTCACGATTTCCTTGATGGCCGCGGCGTCGCTCGGCGAAACGACGGGCATGCCCGCTTCGATGCGGTGGACGCCGGCCTCCGCCAATCCTTCGGCGATGCGGATCTTGTCGTCTTTGGTGAAGATGACGCCGGTCTGCTGCTCGCCGTCGCGCAGCGTGACGTCGTGAAACTTGATGTTTTTCGCGAATTTAAAGCCGCTGTTCACGGCTGGATTGAAATTCCAGGGGCTTACAAACCACTTGTCTGTCTTCCATGGCTGATCGGACATGATGACTTCCTCCTCAAGAAATTTTATCTTTCGCGCGGGGTTTCCAGCACTTCGGGATTGACCGGGTTGCGAGGCGGCTGGCCGGAAAGGACGCGCACGACCTCTTCCGCTGCTTTCGTCTGCAATTCTTCCAGCGACTCCACCGAATAGAAACTTGTGTGCGGAGTCAAAATCACATTCTCGCGGCCGAACAACGGCGAGTTGACCGGCGGCTCCTGTTCGAGAACATCGAGCGCGGCGCCCGCGAGTTGCTTGGTGTCGAGCGCGCGAGCCAGTGCCGCTTCATCCACCACCGGACCACGCGAGGTGTTCACGAGGAGCGCGCCCGGCTTCATCTGACTAAACACTTCGGTGCTGAACAGGTGATGCGTTTCGGGCAAGAGCGGCGAATGAATCGAAATGTAGTCCGAAATTTTCAGCAGTTCCACGAACTCCAAACGCCCGACTCCCGCTTGCTCCATCACATTCAGTGGTACGTAAGGATCATACGCCATGACGCGCATGCCGAACGCCTTGGCCTTCGGCGCAACGAGCTGCGGAATCCTTCCGAATCCGACGAGTCCCAAAACCGTGCCGCGCAGGCGATGGATCGGCGTCACGGCCGGCATTTCCCAGCGGCCCGCGTGCGCCCGCGCGCTGGAAAACGGAATTTTGCGCACGAGCGAAAGCAGGAGCGCCATCGCGTGGTCGGAAACTTCATCGATGCAATAGTCCGGCACCTTGGTTACGACGATTCCGGCGCGGGTCGCGGCGTCGATGTCCACATTGTCCACGCCGATTCCAAAACGCGAAATGATCTTGCACCGCTTCATTTCGCCGATCATGTCCGCTGTGATCTTCGCGTACGTAACGAGCAGCGCGTCGGCTTCCTTGGCCGCCGCTACGATTCCCTCCGGCGTCGGCTGCGATGCCAGGCGCAACTCGGCCCCGGCCCGCGAAACCACCGCGCGGGCCAGGTCCAAGTTCGGAAACACTGAGTCAGCTACTGCAACCAGGAGAGAAGGCATTAGCGCTTCATGGCCTCTTCCATATGCTCCATCAAAGTGAATACCACCGGCCCCTTGCCGCTCACCAGCACATTTTCCTCGAGGCGGCAGGTCTGCTGCAAGCCCGGGTGTCCGGCAAAGGTTTCGATGGCGAAGTACATGTTCTCCTTGATTTCGGCGGGATATTTCAGCGAGTACGCGCGCGACATCCACATGCCTTCGTAAAGGGTGATGCCGATACTGTGCGCGAACTGTTGGAGAGTCACGGTGCCGAATTTGTCGTCATCGTATTCGGGGAACGCGGCGGCAACGTCCGCCGTCGTGTTACCGGGCTTCAGTTGCGCGAGCCCGGCGTACATCGAGTCGTACACTTCGCGGTAGAGATCGATTTCTTTCTGGGTCATCTTCATCCCCTGCGCACCGCCGCACTTGAAGCAGCGCACAAAGTCGATGAAATATCCGGAAGGGCCGACGGCGTTGATGTCGACGATCACCAGGTCGCCCTGGCGGATCAATTTATCCGTGGCCCAGCGGCGGTACGGGCTGGTGTTGCCGCCCGACGCGACGATGATGTCGTAAATAATTTCGCAGCCGCGCTCGAGCATGAACTGGTGCACGTTCGCTTCGATTTCCCGCTCGCGCACGCCGGGCTTCAGCCATTCGTACTTGATCTTCCACATCGCGGCGTCGCCGATGCTGGAGGCCTGCTTGAGCAGCTCGATTTCATCCTGTGTCTTGATGACGCGCGCCTGCGAAACGGCCGGCCAGCCGTTCACAATCTTGAGGCCGGTCTTCTGGAACGCTTCGAGCGCGGGCATGTCGAAGTTGTCGATGCCGATGCGCTCCTTGGTCACGCCGTTTTCTTTCAGCACGTCCACGACGCTTTCGGCCATGCGCCCCGCCATGTACGGCACGGCGCCTTCGGCCCACTGCCAGGTAATCGCCGGACGAATCCGCCCTTCCATCCACGGCAGATCGATTTCCGCGCAGTGCAGGTCCGAACCCGCCGTCTCGAACAGGACCGGTTCGCCCGAGTGCGTGACGACGCAGTAGCGAATATTGATGTTGTATTTCCAGTTGCCCTGGTAGGAGGCTGTGGCGTAGCGAATATTCGCACCGGCAAACAGGACTAGCGCGCCCAGGTCGTTCACTTTCATGGAGGCGCGCAATTTCGCGAGGCGCTCCTTGCGCAATCGCTCAAAATCCACGCGCATTTGCCAATCCGCGCCGGTCTGGCTGTACATGCGCCGCGGATCCCAGGAATGAGGCTGGCCAATGAATCTAGTGTCCATAAGTGTGGAGGAAACATCCTTTCATCTATTTTGGATATAAGGCAGCACACAAATATAAAGCAAGTCTGAAAGTTTTGCTTAAAAAATCTTGCCGCGGCGAAGTAGGACAGCCACCCTTGGCTGTCCGCTCATGCCCGCTGAAATTGAGCGGGGACAGCCAGGAGTGGCTGTCCTACGCTCGGACCTACTTTACTGAAAACGGAATGTGGCCTAAACTGTGTGTACTTCGTCCGTGGTGAGCGTAGCTCAGCTGGTAGAGCATCGGTCTGTGGCACCGAGGGTCGCGGGTTCAAACCCCGTCGCTCACCCCAACTTTCATTGAGTTTTTTGCGAGTCAGTCAGAAATCGTACACAAAGAAGTACCTAAAGTTGCTCAGCGGCGAGCCTGTTTCATCTTCGAAGCGA
>JBGQJJ010000220.1:0-3105 GCA_041498955.1 Terriglobia bacterium | reverse complement strand
GCCCTATTGTCGAGCGGCGTGCGAGCCTTTGCTTTTCGCAGCGGCAATCTTACCGCCCAGGAAATGGCCGAAACTTTCTTAAAATCTGCACGACATGTTTCTAATCTACTGAAAAAGAATCCCGGGCCATTTGTCGCTTCCATTCTTCGCGATGGCAGCGTGCGAGTGGTTTTGTCTTCAGTAGATAAATAACCTTGTCGGTTCTTTATTCCTTTCCTTGCGCCGCGCGCGGTTTGGTTCGTATACTGGCCACGGCTGGCCCTGCATCCCAAATATTTTTGGGAGGATGGGCTGGCGTCCATGCGTGGGGGTTGCCCGCCAGGTTGCGAATGCAGCCCGGCTGGTTTAAGAGGAGCGTTTTCCATGGCCACGCTTGCGGTACACAATGAATTCAACGTTTACGAATCCGCCGATGCGCGCTTTGAAGCGGCCGCGCGAAAATTGGGGCTCGAAGAGGGCCTGTACCGCTTCTTGAAATATCCGAACAAGGAAATCACCGTCTACATTCCGGTGATACTCGATAGCGGCCACTTGGAAGTGTTCATCGGTCACCGCGTGCACCATTCCATCGTCCGCGGGCCGGGCAAAGGCGGCATTCGATTTGCGCCGACGGTGACGCTGGATGAAGTTCGCGCGCTGGCCAGCTGGATGACCTGGAAATGTGCGGTAGTCAACATTCCTTTTGGCGGAGCAAAAGGCGGCGTGGTTTGCGATCCCAGCAAACTATCGCACGGCGAGCTGGAGCGCATCACGCGCCGGTATACGGCCGAACTCATCGAGTGGTTCGGCCCCGAGCGCGACGTGCCCGCGCCCGATCTCGGGACCAACGAGCAAACCATGGCCTGGATCATGGACACCTATTCGATGCACGTGCGGCACACCGAGACCGCCGTCGTCACCGGCAAACCCATCGACCTCGGCGGATCGCGCGGCCGCCACGAAGCCACCGGGCGCGGCGTGCTCATCAACTGCGACCGGGCGCTTGCCAAATTCCGCATGCTGCGCGTGAACACGCGCGTCATCGTTCAAGGATTCGGCAACGTCGGCTCGATGGCGGCGAAACTTCTGCACGAGGCGGGTTACAAAATCGTTGGCGTCGCGGACGTTCATGGAGCGCTGTACAACGAAACCGGTTTTGACATTCCGAAATTGTTGGATTGGGTGTATGAACAGCGTAAACCACTTCCCGATTTTCCCGGCGGCGGCGCCAAAATGAGCGCGAGCGAAGTCCTGTTCCAGCCGGCCGAAGTCGTCATCCCCGCGGCAGTCGAAAATCAGATTACTTCCGAAAACGCGCACCGCTTGCAGGCCCGCATCCTTTGCGAAGGCGCGAACGGGCCTTGCACGGCGCTCGCGGACGAAATCGTGGACCGCAAGGGCATCTTCGTGATTCCCGACATCCTGGCCAACGCCGGCGGCGTGACGGTGAGCTATTTCGAGTGGGTACAGGACCGCCAGGGATTTTTCTGGAGCGAAAGGGAAGTGAACGACCGGCTGAAGGATGTGATCGAACACAGTTTTGAGGAAGTGGTGCGCTACGCCGAAACTCATCAAGTGAATACCCGCGTCGCCGCGTATATGCTCGCGATCGACCGGGTCGCTTTCGCGTTGAAGGAACGTGGAATTTACGCCTGACAGTTGTACTATATCGCCGCCCGTCCGGAGGCTTCTTGAAACCGGGCCATGGCCGGGCAGTTCCGAAAACAGTGAGGTTACAAGCAACCATCCCTAACCGATGAATGCCGATTCGATTTCTCCAGGCAACGTGAAATCCGAGGACGAACACCGTCGCGACATCTGCACGGTGGGCCGATGGATTCATTCCCGCGCGTTTGTGGTCTCGACCGACGGGAATGTTTCCGTTCGCCTCGATCCGCGCCGCGTGCTCACTTCTCCGACGGGCATGAGCAAGGGCATGATGGTCCCGGACGATCTGGTGATTACCGATCTGCAGGGCCGGAAAGTCGCCGGGCGCCGCGAGGCTTCCTCGGAACTGGCGATGCATCTTTTAATTTACAATCGCCGGCCCGATGTTCACGCCGTGGTCCACGCGCATCCGCCGACCGCGACCGCGCACGCCGCCGCGGGAATTCCTCTCAATAAGGCACTGCTCAGCGAACTGATCATCGCGCTGGGCTGCATCCCGGTCGCGCAATATGGCACGCCCGGGACGCAGGAACTTTCCGATGCGCTGGAGCCGATGGTGCAGCATTACGACGCGATTCTGCTTGCCAATCACGGCGTTGTGACTTGCGGGCCCGATTTGCTGACCGCTTTTTTCCGCATGGAAACGGTCGAGCATTTCGCGCAGGTGTCCTTCATGACGGAGTTGCTGGGGAAACAAGTCTTGCTTTCTGGGCGCGATGTGGAAAAATTGCTCGTCGCGCGCGCCCGCTACGGCACCACGACCGCGTCCACGGTCCTTCCCGGCTGTCCCGTCACGAGGGACGACATGGGAAACGGCGAACCACAGCCGGAACGCATTTCGGTTACGCGCGAAGAACTCGAGGCATTGATCGAAGAAGCAGTGCGCAAGGACCGCGCACTGCGATAAGCATGCGAAGCGGCGATTGATTTTCAGGCCATCGAATTTTTCAGCAGTCGCGCCGGCCGCAATTTTTTGACGGCCGGCCACGGAGGAAAAGGCATGGGCGAAGCACTCGGCATGATCGAGACCCGCGGCCTGGTCGCGATGATTGAGGCCTCGGACGCGATGGTCAAGGCGGCCAAGGTCACGCTCGTTGGCTGGGAAAAAATTGGTTCGGGCTACGTGACGGCCATGGTCCGCGGCGACGTAGCCGCGGTGAAGGCCGCGACGGACGCCGGCGCCGCCGCTGCTCGGCGCGTCGGCGAACTGGTGGCCGTTCATGTGATCCCGCGGCCGCACCAGTCGCTCGAAGACGTGCTTCCCATCGGGAAGACGGCTGTCGCCGCCTGACACTTGGCGCGCGAGAACGCGCCGCGAGTGAGCTCACGGCGTGCCGCATGGCGGCGTGTCGTTGCGCGCTGCCTGATCGTGTTTCTGATCGCTTCATGCGTTTCGCTTGGTCATCGCCGTTGTCTCTTGTGAATTGCTCTACGCAATTTTGCTTTCGAGGTTGATGC
>JBGQJJ010000219.1:0-3128 GCA_041498955.1 Terriglobia bacterium | reverse complement strand
CTCGCCGATCTTCAGGGCCCGAAAATCCGCACGGGCGCGCTCGAGGACAAGAAGCCCGTGCAATTGGTCACGGGGCAGCGTTTCACGATTTCGATCCAGCCGATCGTCGGGACCAGTTTGGGCGTGAGCACGACCTATAAGCGCATGGCCCGCGACGTCTCGCGCGGCGACCGCATCCTGCTGGGTGACGGCCTGATCGAACTGCAAGTCCTTTCGACCACATCGACCTTGGTGCAGTGCAAGGTCGTCAACGGCGGACTCCTCGGCGAGCACAAGGGCATCAATTTGCCCGGCGTAAAATTGAAGATCCCCGCGGTCACGCCAAAAGATCACGAGGATCTCGTGTTCGCCTTGGAGCAAGGCGCGGATTTCGTGGCGGTGAGTTTCGTGCGCAGCGCGAAGGACGTTCTGCAGGCCAAGAAAGCCATTTCACGCGAAAAGCAGGACGTCCCCGTAATTGCCAAGCTGGAAAAGCCCGAGGCGATTGACAATCTGGACGAGATTCTCAGTGTGTCCGATGGGGTGATGGTGGCCCGCGGCGATCTGGGCGTGGAGATGAGTCCGGAAAAAGTGCCCGTCGTGCAGAAACAGATTATCGCCAGAGCCTGCGAAGCGCGCCGCCCGGTGATCACCGCGACGCAAATGCTCGAATCCATGACGCAAAACCCGCGTCCCACGCGCGCCGAAACTTCCGACGTGGCCAACGCCGTGTTCGATGGCAGCGACGCCCTGATGCTCTCCGCCGAAACCGCCTCGGGCGCCTATCCGCTGGAAGCCGTGCAAATGATGGACCGCATCATCCGGGAAGCGGAAGCCAACAACGCGCACGTCCTGCGCCCGATTCCGGCGCAATTCAACATCGCCGAAACCGCTTCCGAACTGATTTGCCACGCTTCGGAAGAATTGCATATGAAAGTGATTGCCGTATTTACCGAGACCGGTTTCACGGCGCGCCTGGTTTCCAAGCACCGCCCGCGCCGCCCGATCATCGCGTTCTCGACGATTCAGGAAACGCGCCGCCGCCTCTCGCTTAATTGGGGCGTCGTGCCGCGGACCATTGCCAAGGTGCAGGACATTGAAGAACTCATCCAGACCGCGGAAAAACGCCTGCTCGAAGAGCATCTCGTCCAGCCCGGGGACGTCGTCGGGATCGTGGCGGGGACGCCCCTGTTCGTGGGCGGCACAACGAACTTCATGAAATTCCACGTGATTGGAAGCGACGAAGGGCAAACCCGCCGCGCCGGCCGGTGATGATCGGTGTTTTGTAGCGCCCGCCTTCAGGCGGGCACGGAAGATTCGAGCAAATGCTCGCCTGAAGGCGAGCGCTACCAAAACCTAATTCACCCAGCGGTCGTCGGAATCGCGCGGCGGCTCGTTCTTGTGATCGCGCATGTAGATTTCGAATTTGCGCCGTGTGCGCCGGCGTTTCCAGTCGAGGTAATTATTCCGAAATCGATAGAGAAATAAGCCCCGCCGCAGATACAGATACCCCACCAAAGCGCCGCCCAGATGCGTGATATGGCTGATGTTGTCTCCGCCCGCGTCCAGGGACAGAAAGAACTCAATGACGATCGATCCCGCCACGAGCAGCTTCATCGGAATCGAGATGGGGAAGGGGAAAAGCCACACCTGTCGGTCGGGAAAAAGGATGCCCGCGGCGATCAGGACGCCGTAAATTGCCCCGGAGGCGCCAATCGTGGGTATCGCAAAGGAAAAATCGGTCCCGCGCGGATCAAGGATTACTTTGATGAGGACGGTGATACAGCCGGCGCCGATCCCGGTCAGAAAATAATATTCATAAAAGCGGCGCTTTCCCCAGGTCCTTTCCAGATCCATTCCGAAGAAATACAAAAACAGCATGTTCATGACCAGATGCCAGATCGTGGCATGCAAAAACAAGTAGGTCGCAAATTGCCAGACATACAGCCGCCGCGTGACGTACCAGGGAACCAACCCAAAAAGGTGTTGGAATTGCGCCGTGTATTCCTGAGGAAAAATCAGCTTAATGATCGTCTGAAGGAAAAAAACGCACGTGCACGCGATGATGATGTTCCGAACGGCAGGCGTCAGCATCCCTCCCCAACTGATGCGTGGACCAAAAGAGCCCGGATATCGTGAGCGCGAACCCATTCTTGTGAGTGTAAGCGCGGCGAGACTTGTAGTCAAAGCTTGGGATTTCCCGCTAGTATCGTGCCGCTCTTCACCGGCCAAACGAAAAATTTAGCCTGGCTGGAGCACTTACCAGGATTTAATGCACCGGACCAACAACTGTGCTAGCCTCTTGGTCCTTCACTGGCTGACGCGGCCGAACTACGCCAAGCCGTGGCTCGAAGATCGATCTCCCGACCGACCCGAGCCGCCACATACGTAGCGTGATCCGCGACGGAATGGTGAAAGCCCAGCGCTAATCCCACGCCACGAAGGAGGCAGCCATGAGCACCAGGCCAGTCCGTGCGAATGACCCGGCCAGCGACGCGGGCGTCGCGAGAGTTGACATGAAGTTCGAAATAGTCGTCATCCCTGTCTCGGATGTCGACCGCGCGAAGGAGTTCTACGGGAGGCTCGGGTGCCGGCTCGACGCCGACTACGAAAACGGTAAAGACTTCCGCGTGATCCAGTTCACGCCGCCGGGCTCGGGGTGCTCGATCATCTTCGGCAAGAACGTCACCCCGGCCACACCCGGCTCCGCGCAGGGGCTGTACCTCATCGTCTCCGACATCCAGGCCGCCCGCAAAACGCTGCTCGATCGCGGCGTCGAGATCACCGAAGTGTTCCACGACTCCGCCGGCATGTACGCGGGCACGGACGAGCCCTACCTGTTTGGACGTGTTCGGGTCAGCGGTCCGGATGCCGAGCATCGCAGCTACCGGTCGTTCGCCTCGTTCCGTGATCCGGACGGCAACGGCTGGCTGTTCCAGGAAATCACCACGCGGCTGCCGGGTCGTATCGACACTGCGACGACGACCTTCTCGTCGGCGAACGATCTGGCGAGCGCGTTTCGGCGCGCGGAGGCCGCCCACGGAGAGCACGAAAAGCGCACCGGGCAGCGCGACGCGAACTGGCCCGACTGGTACGCCGCGTACATGGTGGCGGAGCAGGCTGGCGGAGAGCTGCCGCAATAAACGACT
>JBGQJJ010000218.1:0-3151 GCA_041498955.1 Terriglobia bacterium | reverse complement strand
GCCCGATGATCGAAATGTTTTTCATAGACGTCAAGTAGCGCCACGCGATCAATTTTCTTGAGCATGGGGATGTGGCCGACGACACGCACATTGCCGTAATGCTCGATTGCGCGGCGATTCTCGACATTCTCGTCACCGACAAGTGCCACTCCACAAATCGGGAGACTCGCCTCTCGCAACGCGGCGAGCGTCAGAAGCGTGTGATTGATCGTTCCCAGCGCCGTGCGCGCGGCAACAAGGATTGGGAATCCGATTTGCCGCATGAGGTCTCGCATCATATCGTGCTCGTTTAGAGGAACCATCACTCCGCCCGCGCCCTCGACGATCCATTTCCGGCCCGGCGGCGCTTCCGGCAGTTCGAACGCGTCGAGAGCGATTCGAATTCCCCCCTCGCGCGATGCCAGATGCGGTGAAACCGGCGGATCAAATAAATATCGTTCCGCGGGGAGCTGGTCCTCCGCGACTTCCGCCCATCGGCGCACCGATTCGCGGTCCGTGCCTTCGCTGGCGCCTGTCTGCACAGGCTTCCAATAGACGGCGTCCAACGCGGCGACAAGGAGGGCGGAGAGAACGGTTTTTCCCACATTCGTGTCCGTGCCGGTCACGAAATATCCAATCATTGGGAAAGGGAAACCGCGTGCGCGATGGGATGCTTGTTTCGAGCCTGAACCATCGTGGCGACGAGACGGAGAAGAATCTCTTCGGTATGTTTTGCAGTCAGAGACAAGCGAAGGCGCGCGGATCCCGCCGGAACCGTGGGTGGACGAATCGCGCGAACGCCGAATCCCCTTGTCCTCAGGTATTCCGCAAAATGAACGGCGACATCGTTCTGTCCCAGAATGACGGGCACGATTTGTGAATCGCTGCCGGCGGCGTCAAACCCATTGGTCCGCAATTCGTTCCTCAGGAAAGCGCTCAATTCCATCAGGCGAGCGCGTTCGCGTTCCGCATCCGCGGCGAGGCTCATCCCGGCGGCAACCTGGGAAGCGAAATACGGCGGCAGGCCCGTGTTGTAAATGAAAGTGCGCGCGCGATTGACGAGAAATCGGCGCAGGTTCTCCGAGCCGCAGACAAATGCGCCGGCCGCCGCGAGCGCTTTGCCGCAAGTATGCACGGTCGCGAGTACGCGCGCGGTGAGGCCAGCCTCCGCCACGCAGCCGCTGCCGCGCGGGCCGCGCACGCCAATCGCGTGCGCCTCATCGACGATCATTTCTGCGCCATATCGTTCAGCCAGCGCGGCAAGATCGTCCAGCGGAGCGCGGTCGCCTTCCATGCTGAAAATGCTTTCGACCACGATCACGCGCGCTCCCGAAACGGTCTGATTGCGGTGCAGCTCTTCTTCGAGAGCATTCAGGTCGAGATGCGGAAAAATGACGCGCCGGCATTTGGCAAGGCGTATTCCGTCGATCAGGCTGGCGTGGTTGGCGCTGTCGGAGAAGACAACGTCTTCGGGGCGCAGAAGGGCGCTCAGCAGTCCCATGTTCGCCGCGTAGCCGGAGGTGAAGTACAACGCGGCTTCCGTGCCGACCCATCGGGCAAAATCATGCTCCAGGACAGTCCATACTTCGTCATGGCCGGACAACAAGCGAGAGCCGGTGGACGCGATGCGCGCAGCGGAGTTCACGCCTTCCAGAAGGGCTTGCTTCATTCTTGGATTGGTGGCGAGCCCCAAATAATCATTGGAGCTGAGATCGATGCCCCCAACCGTTTCCAGACTGCGCAGTTCGGCGCGAGATTTGAGATCGGAAAGCTCGTCGAGAATGCGCTGGTTCATGTTCACGGAAATATTCTTACCGCAGCGGCAACGGTTCCAGCCCGAGAGAATGGAGCATCGCCGCATCGTCTTCGGGCTCGGGATTCGGCGTGGTCAGCAATTTTTCGCCGATGAAGAGCGAATTGGCGCCGGCCACAAAGCATAGTGCGACCGCCTCGCGCGAAAGCGCTTTTCGGCCCGCGCTCAGCCGGACCATGGAAGCCGGCATCAGAATGCGGGCCGTCGCAATGGTGCGTACAAAGACCAGCGGATCAAGGGCGTCAAGGTGTTCCAGGGGAGTCCCGGCAACGCGCACCAGCGCATTGATGGGAACGCTTTCCGGATGCGGATTGAGCGTGGAAAGTTGATGCAGCAGACCGATGCGATCGCCTTCCGATTCGCCGAGGCCGATAATTCCTCCGCAGCAAACGGTAACTCCGGCTTTTCGCACCGACGCGAGGGTGCGGAGCCGGTCGTTGTAATTGCGCGTCGTGATGATTTGCCCGTAGAACTCCGGAGACGTATCGAGGTTGTGATTGTAAGCAGTCAGTCCTGCCTCGGCCAGGCGCCCCGCCTGCGAATCATCGAGCATGCCGAGCGAGCAGCAAACTTCCATGCCGAGCTTGGCCACGCGCCGTACCATTTTCAGAATATTTTCAAAATCCTCGCCCTCCTGCACCTGCCTCCACGCCGCGCCCATGCAGAAGCGAGTTGCGCCTTCGCCCCGGGCACGCTCGGCAAACTCGACGACTTCGTCCACGGGAAGCAGGCCGCCGCGTGAAACTTCCGTCGAGTAATGCGCGCTCTGCGGGCAGTACGAGCAATCCTCGGGGCAGCCGCCGGTTTTCACGGAAAGCAAGCGGCAGAACTGGACGCGTGTGGGATCGTGGAATTCACGGTGCGCCTGTTGGGCCGTGAAGAGAAGATCAGGCAGCGGCTGCCGGTAGATGTGCCAAATTTCTTCCCGCGTCCAGTCATGACGCAAAGCCGTCCTGGCTGGCGAAACGCCTGCATCGTTTTGCGACAAGGGTGCTCCTCCAAGACGATAGTCGTCGTGCGCTGTTCGGCGCGTTCAGCACCGCGCAAATCGCTTCGTCCGGTCTCGCCCATCCGTGAATAGGCCGCCGGGAAAAACATTCTAACGCACATTCGACGCGAATATCGACCTCGCTCGGGCCATCCATGCTTCGGATCGATTCCATCCAAGTGGGAAATCCAGTGACTGGTGATTCCAGAATTCGCGTCCCAATTCTCTGTGCCCTATGTGCTCTGACCTCTATGAACTCTGTGTTGAGCTTTTTTTATGATGGGAAACAATTCGACGCGAAAATAGAAAAATGAAGCGAGGAAACGGAGAGTGATTAGTTTTTGGAAATACCTACAGGCGAGTCTGTTCGG
>JBGQJJ010000217.1:0-3155 GCA_041498955.1 Terriglobia bacterium | reverse complement strand
ATGTAGGGCATGATGCCCAGCGCGAAAATCGTCAGCCGGCGGAAGTTGCCGCCGCTGAAGAGATCGATGACGCCCAGCACGGAGCCTTGATTCTGCTGGAAGAACTGCGCCAGAACGTCCGTATTGATTCCCGGGGTGGGCAGGAACGCGCCCAGGCGGTACACCCCCAGCATCGCCAGCGTGAACAAGAGACGCTTGCGCAGGTCCGGAATCCGGAACATGTTGGCGAACGCTTCAAAAAACTGGTTCATGACAAAATCTCGGCCTTGCCACCGGCGCGAGTAATTTTCTCCTCGGCCGATTTGCTGAATTTGTGCGCCTGCACGGTGAGCGAATTCTTGAGCTCGCCGTCTCCCAAAACCTTGATCTCGGCGCGAACCTGGCGGATGAGCCCCGACCCGATCAGCAGTTCGGGAGTCACCGTCGTCCCCGCCGGGAACATGTTGAGCCCTTCGACATTCACCACGGCATATTCGATGCGCGTCGGGTTATGAAATCCGCGCTTCGGAATCCTGCGGCGGAGGGGCATCTGGCCGCCCTCGAAACCGGCGCGGCGCGAATAGCCCTTGCGCGATTTCTGTCCCTTGTTGCCCTTGCCCGCCGTCTTGCCGAGCTTCGAGCCGATCCCGCGTCCCACGCGCACCTTGCGGTGCCGCGATCCGCGCGGCGGCTTCAAATTTGAAAGGTTCACAGCCATGTTGTCCTCAATGAGCGATTCCCGCGCAATTCGTAAAACTTTTTCGGCGGGTTAAAGTATAGCCCGCGCTCGCTTACTCTTCCACAACCACCAGGTGCCGGACCTTGAGGATCATCCCGCGAATCGCCGGCGTGTCGGCCCGCTCGACGACCTGGTTCATCCTGCGGAACCCGAGGCCGCGAATCGTCTGCCGCATGCCCCGCGGGCAGGCGATGAAACTTCGCACCCACTTGATTTTCAGCTTTCCCGACGATTTTTTGGCCATAGCTCGTGACCGTCCCGGCGCTCTCAGCGCGTGAGTTCCTCGACCGTCTTCGATCGCAACTCCGCGACCTTGGCGATGTCTTTCAGCCGCAGAAGAGCGTCGAACGTAGCCTTGATGACATTGTGCGGGTTCGACGTGCCGATCGATTTTGTCAGCACATTGGAAATCCCCGCAACTTCCATCACGGCGCGCACCGGACCTCCGGCAATGATCCCG
This sequence comes from Terriglobia bacterium, assembly GCA_041498955.1. Classification (GTDB taxonomy): domain Bacteria; phylum Acidobacteriota; class Terriglobia; order Acidiferrales; family UBA7541; genus Palsa-360. The sequence continues at coordinate 1,977 of JBGQJJ010000217.1, read as the reverse complement.
GTTCCTTCGGGCGCCGGCTTCAGCATCACTTGTCCCGAGCCGTACAGGCCGAGGACCTGGTGCGGAATCGTCGTGCCCTTCAAATTCAAGTGAATCAAATTCTTTTTCGCCTGCTCGATCGCCTTGCGGATGGCCATGGGCACTTCGCGCGCCTTGCCCATGCCGAAACCGGCGTTGCCGTTCTGATCCCCGACGACTACCAGGGCCGAAAAACTGAGGTTCTTGCCGCCCTTGACGACCTTGGTCACGCGCTGGATGGCTACGACCTGGTCCTTCAAGCTGTTGGGGTTGACCTCAATGTTCCGCCGGACCGCCAGTGTTTCCCTGAGAATGATTTTGGACATAACCTTAAAATTTCAACCCCGCTTCCCGGGCCGCTGCGGCCAGGGCTTCCACACGGCCGTGGTACATGTATCCGCCGCGATCGAACACTACCTTTTCGATCCCGGCCGCGCGGGCGCGTTCGGCTATCTTTTTTCCAATCACTTTTGCCGCCGCCACGTTGCTGCCTCCCTTGAGTTCCTTCCGCGTTTCCTTGTCAATCGAACTCGCCGAGACGAGCGTGCGCCCGCTGCGGTCCTCGATGACCTGCGCGTAGATGTGCCCGTTCGAGCGGTACACCGAGAGACGCGGCCGCTCGGGTGTGCCGACGACGCGTGTGCGCACGCGCAGGTGAATCCGGCGGCGATGCGCGTCGCGAGAAAGTTTTCGGACTGGTTCTGTTGCCACGATGCTCTCCTTCTCTCTTTCAAGCGTGGTTCGCGAGAAGCCCGCGCCGGATTAGGCGCCCGTCTTGGTTGCAGCGCCCGCTTTTCCAGCCTTCTTCTTCAAGCGCTCGCCGGTAATGCGAATGCCCTTTTGCTTGTACGGATCGGGCGGCCGCAAACCCCGAATATTCGCGCAGACCTGCCCGACCTTGCCGCGGTCGGCTCCCGACACGGTCAAGTGCGTCTGCTTTTCCACGGTAATCTGGATTCCCTCGGGAATGTGGAATTCCACGGGATGGGAATAGCCCAGCGCGAAGCTGACCATTTTTCCTTTCAACTCGGCGCGATACCCGACTCCGACGATGTCCATTTCCTTCTTGAACCCCGTCGTGACGCCCGTCACGGCGTTCGCCACCAGGGCGCGCGCGAGACCATGCAGCGCCGCCTGATCGTCGTTCTGCCGGACCGCGTGCAACTCGGCGCCTTTCTGCTCGAGGGTAATTCCCCGCGGAAGGTTCACGCTCATTTTTCCCTTCGGCCCCTGCACATCGATGGAACCCGGCGCGAGCTGGATCTTCACGCCCGCCGGCACGGCAATCGGTTTTCTTCCAATTCGCGACATAGCTCGATGGCTCTCCTGCCAGATTTCTACCGGACCTTTACCAGACTTCGCACAATACTTCCCCGCCCACATGCGCCTTTCGCGCCGCGCGGCCGGTCATCACGCCCTTGGGCGTGGTCATGATGCTGATGCCCATCCCGCCGACGACGGGCCGGATGCCGATAGAGCCGAGATAGCGGCGGCTGCCGGGCTTCGAGATGCGCTTCAGATCGGTGATCACGCTGCGCTTGTCCGGCGTGTATTTCAAAAACAGGCGCAACGTTTTGCGCGTTTTGTTTTCCTCGATCAACTTGTAGGTGGAAATGTAGCCCTCTTCCTTCAGGATGCGGGCCACTTCGACCTTCAATTTCGAGGTGGGGATGTCCACGCGGGCATGACGGGCCTTGGCCGCGTTGCGTATCCGCGTCAGCAAATCGGAAATGGGATCGGTTTGCATAATCGTCTTTTCGCTGCTCCTACCAGCTGGCCTTCACTACGCCGGGAATTTCCCCGCGCAGCGCGTGTCCGCGGAAGCAGATGCGGCACATTTGAAATTTACGCAGATAGCCGCGCGGGCGACCGCACAGGCGGCAGCGGTTGCGCACGCGAACCTTCCACTTCGGCTTCTTGCGCATCTTGGCAAATTGCGAATCTCGCGCCATCGTTTCT
>JBGQJJ010000216.1:0-3156 GCA_041498955.1 Terriglobia bacterium | reverse complement strand
ATCCTGCTCGGCTTCAAGAAGGCGCTCGAGCATCTCGATGACATTATCAAGCTGATTCGCCGCAGCAAATCGCCGAAGGAAGCGCGCGAAGGCTTGATGGAAACCTGGAAGTTCACCGAGCGCCAGGCGCAGGCCATCCTCGATCTGCAATTGCACCGCCTGACGCAGATGGAGCGCGAAAAGATCATCGAGGAACTGAAACAGATTCAGGCGCTCGTCGCCGAGCTGAAGGAAATTCTGGCCAGCGAAAAAAAGCTGAAGACCGTGATCGTGAAGGAATTGCGCGAGGTGCAGAAAGATTACGCGGACCCGCGCCGCACCGAGATCGTCGAAAACGTCGAGGAGATCAAGCTCGAAGACCTGATCGCCGACGTGGAAATGGCCATCACCGTCAGCCACGCGGGCTACATCAAGCGCACGCCCGTGGACGTGTACCGCCACCAGTCGCGCGGCGGCAAGGGCCGCATCGGCGCGAAGACGCGCGACGAAGATTTCGTCCAGTACCTGTTCGTCGCCTCGGCGCACAGTTACATCCTGCTCTTCAGCTCGAAGGGCCGCGTGTACTGGCTCAAGGTGTATGAGATTCCCGAGGCCGCCGCGGCCACGCGCGGCAAGGCGATTTCCAACCTCGTGAAATTTCAGGAGGACGAGCACCTCACCGCCGTAATCGAGGCGCGCAATCTGGAGGAAGAAGGCACGTTCATCTTCTTCGCGACGCGCAACGCCACGGTGAAGAAAACCGCGCTCAACGAATTCTCCAACCCGCGCTCGACCGGCATCATCGCCATCAATCTCGAAAAAGACGACGAGCTGATCGGCGCGCACCTCACCGACGGCAAGAAGATGATTTTTCTCGCCAGCCACGACGGCCAGGCCATCCTGTTCCGCGAAACTGAAGTGCGCTCGATGGGCCGCAACGCTGGAGGCGTGAACGGCATGGACCTCGCCAAGGGCGACTACCTCGTGGGCATGCAACCCGTGCAGCCCGACTTCGAAATCATCAAGAAGGAAACGAAGTCGGACACGCAGAATCTCGACGAAATTGAGAACGAGGCGATCAAGGATTCTCTTACGACCCTGATGCTGACGGTTTCCGAGAAGGGCTTCGGCAAGCGCACGCCGCTCGCCGAGTACCGCATCACCTCGCGCGGCGGCAAGGGCGTCATCAACCTGAAATCCACCGACCGCAACGGTCCGGTGATCGCGGCGCTGCAGGTGGCCGAGGAATCCGACGTCATGATCATCACCGAGTACGGCAAGGTGATCCGCGTCCACGCCAACGAAATCCGCGAAGCAGGCCGCTCGACGCAGGGCGTGCGCCTGCTGCGCCTCGAAGAAGGGGACAAAATCGCCGCCGCCGCGTCACTTTTGGAGGAGCAAGAAGTCCCCGAAGAAAAGAAGTAGGGGAACACAGCGCAAACAAAATAAAATAACGCGCATGAGTGGCGCTCGCCAACCGCTGCAACCGATTTTCACCGCGCATCTCTTTCCGAAACTGGAAGCGAAGCTGAGCGAGCTTTTACGCTCGCTCGCGCCGGAAGACTGGGACAAGCCAACCCTCGCTCCAAAATGGAAAGTGAAAGATGTGGCGGCGCATCTGCTCGACACTCAAGTCCGTAAACTGGCCGCTGCGCGGCACGGCTACAAGGCTGAAAACTCCAAGAAATTATCTCCCGCGAAGCTCGTCACGCTGATCAACACCCTCAACGCGGAAGGCGTCCGCCAGTACCGCCAATTGCATCCGGATGAGTTGATTTCGAGGGTGGAGGCAGCGTCGCGAGAAAGCGCGGAATACCACCAGGCGCTTGATCCCTTCGGCCCCGCCATGTTTCCCGTGAGCTGGGCGGGCGAGGAAGAGTCCGCGAACTGGTTTGACACCGCCCGCGAATTCACGGAGCGCTGGCACCATCAACAGCAAATTCGTCTCGCCGTCGACAAGTCCGGCATCATGACGCGGGAATTCTATTTTCCGGTTCTTGACTGCTTCCTGCGCGCGCTGCCGTATTCCTACCGAAACGTATCGGCCAAATCAGCAACGCTCGTGCAATTCAACATCTCTGGAGAATGTGGTGGAAGCTGGTATCTGTTCCGCGACGGCGGCGCGTGGACATTGATTGCTTCACCGGCTGGAGAATTAATTTCCGAGGTGACGATCCCGCAAGAGATCGCGTGGCGCGTCTTCACAAAAGGGATCGCACCCGAGGAAGCCAGAACACACGTGCAAGTCGCGGGAGACGCAGCCGTGGGTCTCCACATCCTCCAAATGATTTCGATTGTGGGTTGAGTAGCACAGCCACTCCTGGCTGTGCGGTTTTGTTGGTCGCGCGCACAGGATAACCGACGCCACTAAGGAGGCAAAACCACACAGGCAAGAGTGCCTGCGCTACTAAAGACTACTTCGCTTCGAGGTAGTATCCCGGCCGCGTGCGGACTTTCACTCCCGGGCGATTCACGGTCACTTTGATCTGGTGATAGCCCGGAGTGTCCGCGCCGGTGGGGCGATAGCTCAGCATATACTGCGAGTTGAGTTCGCCGCCGATGGCGTCAATCGCGTGTTCGATTTTGCTGTCCCGGAACACGGGTTGAGATGTGCCACCCGTCGCCGTGGCGGCGACCTCGAGCGGGCGATCCTTCACGACCGCCGTGGCGTTTCGCACGGCCCATTCCGCGAGGCCCAGGAGGTCGATGTTGCCGCCGTATTGCTGCTGGCTCGAGGGCGTCTGCGCCGTCCCGGGCATGGGGGGTCCACCGAACGTGCCGGGAGGCGTGGCCGGAGCCGGGCCGGTTTGCGACGGCGGCGAGCGAAGCCCAGCCGCGGTGGTGGAAAGCCCAACGCTATAAATAACGATGTTCGAAAGCTGCGCCTCGCGCAAAACTTGGCCGAGCTTTTCCTCGCTACCGGTGTCACTGGCCTCGCCGACCACGATAATCGCGCGGCGCCGCTCCGCAGGGCGATCGCGCAGCAGTCCGACCGCAACGGCGAGCGCGTCATACAGGCGCGCGCCGCTGTTGCCGGGCTTCAAGGTGGCGATGGTCTTTTCGATTTTGTCGTTGTCCCTGCTGAATGGCAGTAAACGGTTCACGCTTTCATCGTAGCTGAGGACCGCGCCCTCTCCCGAGGGGCCCACGACGGTTTGGGTGAAGACAATCGCGGAT
>JBGQJJ010000215.1:0-3175 GCA_041498955.1 Terriglobia bacterium | reverse complement strand
CGGCAGGACTCCAATGCCGGAGCAACACGTCACGTCAATCTTGAGCGGCAACTATGCCTGGGATATGAACGGGGACGCGCCCGTGCCGCTCACGCGAATGTATCTGGACGGCGTGCCTTACTCCGATCTGCGGCAGCTCGAAATCGTGCTGACTCCCCAGGGATTCCTCAAAGCGGCGCTGGCGGCATCGGACGCGACGGCCATCTCGTTGAACATCGTGGGAGCGTCGGACATTGGCCTCTCGCAGTTTGGCAGGAAGGTGACGATCGTCTCCTTCACCATGGGAAAATACAAGTTCAACGGAACGATCAACGACCAGAATCTGGTCGAGCTGGTCGACACCTGGTATCCCAATCCCATGTATGGCGACATGGATTACGAGATGCGCTACACGAAATACAAAGATTTCGGCGGAATCATGTTCCCCGGACAAATCCACGTGCACCAGGGCGACCCGAGGCTGAATCCCGCGCACAACTATTACGAGATCAGCGTGACCGAGGTGAAGGCCAACGTGCCGGTGACGCCGATGCCGGTTCCCGAGGCGGTGCGGACGGCAACGGCGCCGCCGGTGAAAGTGGAGAGCCAGAAGCTCGCGGACGGCGTCTGGCTACTGGGTGGAGGGAGCCACAACAGTGTGCTCGTCGAATACAACGACTTCGTCGCGATCGTCGAAGCGCCGCAGAACGAGGCGCGCTCGCTCGCGGTGATCGCGGAAGCGAACCGGCTGGTTCCGAACAAACTGATTCGATACCTCGTCAATACGCATCACCACATGGATCACGCCGGCGGTCTGCGCACGTATCTTTCGCAAGGCACCACCATCGTGACGCACGAGTCGAACAAACAGTATTACCTCGACATTATGTTCTACCCGGCGCCGAGGACGCTGCAGCCCGACCGGCTGGCGATCTTCAGTCCGATGTACATGATCAGCAGGCGGCCCGCTCCGATTGACACGGTGGGCGGCGACACGCGCGGCGAAGGGAAATACGTCGTGACCGATGGCGCGCGTATGATGGAAATTATTCATGTGCAGGACCTGGCCTACGAGTTGGGGGATCCGTCCTACAGCCAGGGCAATCACAGCGCCGACATGTTGATGGCCTATTTGCCGAAAGAAAAGATTCTGGTGAATGCGGATCTCTACTCGCCGCCGCAGCCCGGGGCGCAGCCGCCCGTGCCGACTCTCGCCATGCGAACGCTGTATCAGAACATGCTGAAGCTGAAGCTTGACGTCGCTCAGCATGTCCCGATCCATGGGCGCGTCGGGACGAATGATGAGTTTCTGAAGATTGTCGGTAAGACTCAATAATTCCAACTAACCGATCGACGGCGGACAGGGAAGAATGAAAGTTTTCCGTAGCGCCGGCGTCTCGCCGGCAATTTTTCTGATTTCCACGCGTTGCAAAAAGGCCGGCGAGACGCCGGCGCTACAATGCCCGAGTTTGACACGCGATAATGCCGAGCATATAGTTTTGCGCGCTGATAAAGTTGAAACCGGAAATCTGGCTGCGCGAGGGCCGAGTTCGTCCGGCCACCGGATGAGTTGGCCGGGAACGCCAATCTCCCCGCCGCGGCGGGCGGATTGCGTAACGCCATTCAGGAGAATGGCGTTCCCGGGGGACGTTCAGGAGGCGCGAAAACGGGATGAATGATTCCATCCAGTCTGTCGAAGTCAAGTCGCCCGAGTTGCTGAAGCTGATCGATAAGGATGCGGCTGTCGAAAAACTTTGCACGGGCTTTTGGTTTACGGAAGGCCCCATCTGGAACGCGAAGGAACAATGCCTGTACTTCAGCGACATGCCCGGAGATGTGCGCCGCCGGTGGAGCGCCGCGGATGGCGTCAAGGAAGTCCGCAAACCCAGCAACAAGTGCAATGGCATGACCTACGACGCTGCCGGCAACTTGTACGTCTGCGAGCATGTCACCAGCTCGCTCGTGATGGAGACTCCGTCGGGCGAGCGCAAGGTCCTCGCGTCTCACTGGCAGGGAAAAGAGCTCAACAGCCCCAACGATGTAGTGCTTCGCTCCGACAAATCCATTTATTTTAGCGATCCTTCGTATGGCCGGATGCCGGTCTTTGGGCTGGAGCGCAAGCAGGACTTGAACTTTCAGGGCCTCTTCCGAATTTCTCCCGATGGGAAGCTGCATCTCGAAGCGGATGATTTTGGCCAGACCAATGGCGTGTGTTTTTCGCCGGATGAGAAAATTCTGTACGTGAACGATTCCCCGCGAGCCCATATCCGCGCGTTCGATGTCGCCCCGGACGGCTCACTGAGCAAGAGCCGCATTTTCGCCGAAAAAATAGGCGACGGCGTTCTCGAAAACGGCATCGTCGATGGGATGAAAGCCGATAAGCGAGGAAATATTTACGTGACAGGGCCACGCGGCATTTGGGTGCTGAGCCCCGCGGCGGAGCATCTGGGCGTGATTCGCATGCCCGAGCATGCCGGGAATCTGAACTGGGGCGGGCGGAACTGGGACGAGCTGTACTGCGCCTGCTCGACGTCGATCTATCGCGTGAAGATGAAAGTTCGAGGAAATCCTGTCGCATACATGAGTATGCGCTAAGAGGGAACATGGCCGACCGGAAACTCAACGCGCGAAAGACGGCGCTGATCATTCAGGATTTGCAGAATGACGTCATTACGGAAGGAGGCGCGTTTGCCTCTTCCGGCGCGCCCGCGCATGCGAAGAAACAGAATGTTGTCGAAAATGTAAAGAAATTGGCCGCCGCGATGCGCAAAGCCGGCGGGATTGTGATTCACATTCATTACATCGTCGAGCCTGGCGCGCCCGGGCTCAAACTGAACGCGCCGCTTTTCCGCGGTTTAGCGGAGAGCAAGGCTGTCGTGCGGGGAACGTGGGGCGCGGCGCCGGTTGACGGGCTCGAACCTCAGAACGGCGACGTTCTCGTCGAGAAAATGCGCATGAACGGATTTCACGGCACCAAACTCGAATCGATCCTGCAAGGTCACGGGATCGATTCCCTGGTGATTACCGGGGCCTGGACCAACTTTTCCATCGAACACACGGCGCGACACGGCGCTGATTCGGGCTATGAGGTTGTCGTGGCGACCGACGGAACATCCACCATCAACGACGAGTGGCAAAACGCGGGAATCAACTTTGCTCTTCAAAATATCGCCGACCGCTTGAGTTGCGAAGAAAT
>JBGQJJ010000214.1:0-3178 GCA_041498955.1 Terriglobia bacterium | reverse complement strand
GTCATGCCGGGGCCGGATTCCGTTTTCACCGGGACTCCCAGAATTCGGGCGCGCCCTGCGGTAAAGACGGCCAGCGCTCCGGGATACGCCGGATTCTCGAGCAGAACCGTGTCGCCCGGGCGCAGGAACGCTTTGCAGACCAGATCGAGCGCCTGCTGGCAGCCATCGGTGATCAGCAAATTTTCGTCGCCCGCTTCGTATCCCTCCGAGCGGAGCATGGCGAGGAGCGCTTGCTTGAGAGGCGGGTATCCGTCCGACGGACCGAATTGGAGAATTTCGGTGCCTTCGCGACGCCAGACCGCGTTCGAGCATTTTCGCAATTCCTCGATGGGGAAAAATTCGGCGGCGGGCCGGGCCATCACGAAAGAAATGGAGCCGCGCGGGGCGGCCTGCGTCAGGCGGCTCAGGATTTCTTCGCCGCGTTCATCGGCGAACAGCGATTCCCAACGCAGGCCTCCGTCGACAGATGTCGGATGCGGAACCGCGGAAATTTTTCTGGCCACGCTCTCTCCGCGAATGAAGGTGCCTCGCCCCACGTGGCCGCTGATGAGGCCTTCGGATTCGAGCTCGGCATACGCGTTCGCGACAGTGGTGCGGTGAACGCCTAGCTGCGTCGCGAGCTCGCGGCTTGCGGGAATGCGTTCACCCGGACGCAAATCGCCTCCGTGAACCAGCGCGCGGATCTGATCGCGCAACTGGATGTAGAGCGGGACATGGCTCTCGGGTTGGAGATGGAGAGGAATCATTGGCTCATCCAATCAGGCCAATCTATACTACATTTTTCGCGCGTAAAGAGCCAATTTGTCTTTTGCTTTTCAAGTAGCACACGCTTCAGCCTGTGGGGTTTGACTTTCGCGGGCGATACGAAACCCAACAGGCTGAAGCGTGTTTTACTTAACCTGGATGCAGGGTAAACTGCATTTCCCATTTATTGGTTTGGTTGAGTGGAACCTGTGCGAAAAGAGAAGGTGCAAACAGAATGGCTGACCAGAAACCGTTGGAGGGCAAGATCGCGATCGTGACCGGGGCGAGCCGAGGGATTGGCCGCGCGATCTCGCTGCGGCTGGCGCAGGATGGCGCCACTCTCGTTCTGGCTGCACGGACCGAAGCCGATCTGGCCAACGTGGCGTCAGAGATAAAATCCAACGGTGGCAAAGCGACTTGGTTAGCGGGGGACCTCCGCGAGCCCAGCACTCCCGCCGCTCTTGTGAAATCTGCGCTCAATGGTTACGGAGCCATCGACATCGTCGTGAACAATGCCGGAGCGACAAAGCGCGGCGATTTTTTTGAATTGACTGACGCCGACTGGGCGGACGGATTCGCGTTGAAATTTCTTGGCGCGGTACGCCTGACGCGTGCGGCGTGGCCGCACCTCAAAGCGCGGCGCGGCTCCGTGCTGAACATTATCGGCGCGGGGGGACGCACGCCCAGCGCCGAATTCACCATTGGCGGCTCGGTGAACGGCGCTTGCCTTTCCTTCACGAAGGCAGTCGCGGACATCGGCATTCAGGACGGCGTCCAAGTGAACGCGATCAATCCCGGGCGCGTCAAGACGGACCGATTCCAGCAGACTCTCGCGGCGGAAGCCGCGCATCATGGCGGCGATTTGAACGCCGCCCTGCAATCGATCATTCGCAAATCAAATATTGTGCGGCTGGGCGAACCCGAGGACATAGCAAACCTGGCGGCGTTCATGGTGTCGCCGGAATCGCGGTATTTGCAGGGCTCGCTGATTGATCTCGATGGCGGGCAGACGAAAACAATCTGACGCGATGTCTCAGCAATCTCTTTTTAACATCCCTCTTTATACCTAAGATCCTCCTTTGCAGTGTAGCGCCGGAGCTGTAGCTCGCCTCTTCAGAGGCGAGGGGTTTTCCAGAATTGCGAAGAAAAACCCCGCGTCTGAAGACGCGGGCTACAGCAAAATTGTCGCGCCAACGGCGCGAAGGATGCCAGCCCGGGGCAACGCCCCGGGTGTCTTGCCCAAGAATATTGGTCCGCCCTGAAAGGGCGGCGGATTCCTGCGCCCTTTCAGGGCGCAACCTATTGCGGGAACTCGAAACCCAGGGCGTTGCCCTGGGCTAGCAAACGGCAGCGCTTTCAGCGCCGCAGGTGGATTGGGCGAATTCTTCTCCGAAATGGTAAGCTCGCGCAGAAGCGTAATCGCCGTTCTCGCATACCGGATCCGGCGAGCTGGGGAACCATGACAAAACTGGGCAGAATTGTATTGGCGGCGGCAATCCTTCTCGTGCCGAGTAAATTGGTGACGGCACAATCCTTTGATCAAGCCTCCGCCAAGAAGAAAGCCATCGCCGATCTCAAGGAGATCGCCTACGCCGGGAACGTGAACGCGCAGGTCCAATTGGGCGTGATTTACCTGACCGGCGACGGCGTCGCGAAAGACGATGCGGAGGCAATGAAATGGCTCCGCAAGGCCGCGGACCTGGACAGTCCTATCGCCGAGCGTTACCTGGCGGAGATGTATTTCAAAGGCCGCGGCGTGCCGGCCGATATTGTGGAAGCTGCGAAATGGCTGCGCATGGCAGCCGAGCAGGGCGACGCGGAGAGCGAGCACAACCTCGCCGTTCTCTACACCCAAGGCTTGGGCGTGCCCAGAAATTTGAAGGAGGCGGCGAATTGGATGCGCAAGGCCGCCGCGCAGAATCTCGCGGCCGGCCAGCAGGGTTTGGGAGTCTTGTATGAGAACGGCGACGGGGTGCCAGAGGATCCCGTCGAAGCCGCGAGTTGGTATCGAAAAGCCGTGGACCAAAACTACGCGCCCGCCATGAATAACCTCGCCCTGCTGATGGCCACTTCCAAAGAGTCGAGCGTACGAAATCCGCAACAGGCCATCGCCCTCGCAACAAAGGCCGTCGCCGCAGGAAGTAATCCCGACTACCTTGACACCCTGGCCGCAGCCTATTTCGCCGACGGGCAGAATGACAAGGCGGTCGAAACGGAAGAAAAAGCGCTGGCCCGCGATCCGGAAAACGATTCGTACAAGAAGGCGATGCAGAAGTATTTGGCCGCCGCGCAAGGCAACAAATGAGCGGTTGTGACCGCCGATCAACGAGACGCGCCTAAACCCACCGTCGATTAACGCCACTTCTGTTTCCACATTCTCACACGGCAGCGAATCATCATTACATCTGTGGACACATCAGGTCGTTATTCCAGT
>JBGQJJ010000213.1:0-3214 GCA_041498955.1 Terriglobia bacterium | reverse complement strand
TGCGTCGATCTTCCGCTGGTGCAGGAGTTCGTTCCGGCTTCCAAGCGCGGCCTGGTCGGCGGCCTGGTCACCGCAGCCGTCCCTATTGGCGTCCTCATGGGCGCCGCGCTCGGCGCGTTTGCTACCCCGTATGTGGGCTGGCGCGGCCTTTTCGCGATTGGGATGGTTCCCGGGCTTCTCACGCTGCTGATCCGCGCCTGGGTGCCGGAATCGCCTCGCTGGCTGATCCAGATGGGGCGGATGGAGGAAGCCAGGAAATCGCTGGCGTGGGCCCTGGAAATGGACCCTGCGGCCCTCCCGGTGGACGTGGGCGCGCCGGAGGGGCAGAGGCAGCCCATGTCCCGGCTTTCGGACATTTTCCGGTACCCGAGGAGCCTGGCGGTCTCGTGGATCACGAATCTGGGCGCACAGACGGGATACTACGGGCTTACACTCTGGGTTCCGACCCTGCTCGTGCAACTCCTTGGGGTCACTCCCGCGCGGGCGTCTTTCCTGCTGATCTTTGTCAATTTTGCCGGCCTGTTTGGGCGCGTTGGAATGTCCTATCTATCGGACGCGATTGGCCGCAGGGCGTCCGGCGCAATCGCCAGTTTTGGCGCGGCGATTCTGTTAGTCACGGCTGCGCTTTACCACAATGTTTTTTTCGGAACTGTTTCCGTGTTCTGGCTTCTGTTAATCGTAAATAACGCCTTCGCCGATGGGGGTTTTGCAATCGTCGGCCCGTATTCCGCCGAGGTATGGCCCGTGGCGCTGCGAACCACCGGCATGGGTTCGGCCTACGGATTCGGCGGACTGGGAAAAGTGATCGGGCCACTCGGGCTCGCGCTTATCGTTGGTTCCTCGAACATTATCTCGCCGAAGGCTTCGGTCGCGGCGCTGTTGCCGTCGTTCTCTTATCTCGCGGCATGGTTCGCGCTGGCGGGTCTCGCCTACATTTTCATCGGAATGGAAACGAAAGGGCGCTCGCTTGAGATGATTGAGCAGGCATTGGATGGTTCACGCGCCACGGAACTTGCATCCGTAAAGGCCGAAGACCGTCGCTGAACGACAAGTCTAGTAGCACAGCCACTCCTGGCTGTGTGGTTTTGTACGTCGCGCACCGAGGTACCGCCGTTGAGACAATCGCAAGACCCGCACAGGCAAGAGTGCCTGTGTTACTAAACCCTGCCTAATTCGACTCTTTCCTCGAGTTGATTGGCCGCGAGGATTACTTTCTTGGCCGTCGGCGCGGGTGATTTGCCATCTGTTCAAGAACCGCGCACACCACGCCCGTATCTTCCGCGCCGTGGCCCATCGCCATCGCGGAAGTATAGAAGGGGGCGCTGGCGGAAAACAGAGGCGTCGGGCAATCGATCTTTCGCGCATAGTCGCCGATAATCGTCATGTCTTTCTGCCAGGTCTGCACTTTCATGGTCGCTTCGGAGTAATCTCCCTTCACCATCATGGGGCCGCGCACTTGGAGCATGCGCGAACCTCCCGCGCCATCGGCGACCACCTTCAACACCATCGCCGGGTCGAGCCCCGATTTCATGGCCAGCACCATCGCTTCCGCCGCGGCCACGTTGTGAATCGCCACGAGTAGATTCGCGACAAATTTTACTTTGCAGCCCGCGCCAAACGCGCCAACGTAGTAATGAGCGCGCGCAAAACCGTCCAGCACCGGAGCGATGCGGCGATAGGACTTGCGGTCACCGCTCGCGTAAACCACCAGGTCCTTGACGCGGGCTTGGGCCCCTGTGCCGCTGAGCGTGCAATCCAGCAAAATCGTTCCGCGCGCCGTGAGGCGTTTGCGCGCTTCTTCTTTCACCGGGATGGGCAGTGTGCTGGTTTCGATCACGATTTGATTGGCGCGTGACGCCTTGGAGAGTTCCGCGGCGGTGTCCAGCAGCGCGTCGGACGAAGGCAGGGAGGTCACGATGATGTCGCATCTCCCGGCCACTTCCCGGCAATTGCGCGCGACGGTTCCACCCGCTTTTCGGTGTTCCTGACGCCGCCGCGGGAGAACGTCGTAGCCCAAAACCTTGAACCCTGCACGAATGAGATTGGCCGACATTGCCGATCCCATGATTCCCAGCCCAATCATGCCTACAGCCTTTGACTCCATGGCTCTCCTTCCAGTCTGTTGGAGCGTTGCACCGGCGAAGATCAACTCTACCAGAATGCGCCGCCGCTCGAAAAAAGTTAGACCGCATCGATAGTTTCGTAGCGCCGGCGTCCCGCCGGTATTTTTGAAATGTATGGAGAGCGGAAAATCGCCGGCGAGACGCCGGCGCTACGAGAGGCCAAATGTCTCAGAGATGAGGACGAAGAAACGCGAAGGTCTGGAAATTCCGGTCATGATAATCTATAAGTTTGTGCGCATGGTTGTGAACACCCTATAGAGGATTGAGGCTCATGACGAAACCGAAGGACCAGATAACGCTCGAGGACATCCAAGCCGCCGCGGAACGCCTGAAGAATTGGGGACGCTGGGGCGCCGACGACGAGGCCGGAACGCTGAACAACATTTCGCCGCAAGACATCGTCCGCGCGGCGGGCCTCATCCGCAAAGGAAAAGTGTTTTCGCTGGCGCTCAATTTTGACAGCAACGGCCCGCAGAGCGGCCTGTGGGGCAATCGCTTCAATCCCATCCACACCATGCTGGCCACCGGAACCGACGCGGTCGCCGGCCGCCAGGATTCCATCGGAATACGATATGCCGACGACATGGTCTCCATGCCGCTGCAGTGCGGCACGCAGTGGGACGCGCTGGGCCATGTTTTTAATGGCGAAAAGATGTGGAACGGCTACGATGCGCGACTGGTTGATTCAAACGGCGCGCAGAAAAACGGCATCGAGAAGGTGAAAGACAAAATGGTCGGCCGCGGCGTGCTGCTGGATGTGGCCCGGCACAAGGGCGTGGACTCGCTCGAGGACGGCTACGGCATCGGCACCACCGAGCTGGAAAAATGCGCCGCCGCACAGGGCGTCGAAATTCGCAAGGGCGATTTCGTGATCGTCCGGACGGGGCACATGGAACGCTGCCTGACCGCGGGCAATTGGGAGGGCTACGCGGGCGGCAATGCGCCCGGCTTGCGGTTTGAAACCGCGGAGTGGATTCGGAATACAGACATCGCCGCGATCTGCGCGGATACCTGGGGCTGCGAAGTCCGGCCAAACGAAACGAGCGCCGCGACCCAGCCCTGGCACTGGGTGGTCATCCCCATGATTGGCA
>JBGQJJ010000212.1:0-3260 GCA_041498955.1 Terriglobia bacterium | reverse complement strand
GTGAAAGATGTGATCCAGATTTCGGACGGCATTGCCGTGGTCGCCGACAACACATGGACGGCGATGCAGGGCCGCCGGGCGCTCGATGTGCGATGGGACGAAGGGCCAAACGCAAAGCTCACAAGCGCCGAAATCAGTAAATTGCTCGCGGATGCCGCCGCGAAGCCCGGCCCGGTTGCGCGCAAAGAGGGCGATGTCGGCGCGGGACTCGCCGGCGCGGCAACGAAATTTGAGGTGGACTACGAGGTTCCATTCCTAGCGCACGCCACGATGGAACCGCAGAACTGCACCGCCCACGTCCGCGCGGATCGCTGCGATGTGTGGGCGCCCACGCAGGCGCAGACTGGTTCTCAGGCCACAGCCGCGAAGATCACGGGCCTCGACCCAGGCTCCGTATTCATCCACACGACATTTCTCGGCGGCGGATTCGGACGCCGCTTCGAAGCCGATTTTATCGGCGAAGCGGTGGAGGTATCGAAGGCAATGGCCGCGCCGGTCAAGGTGACGTGGTCGCGCGAAGATGATATGCAGCACGACTACTACCGCATGGTTTCCCACGCGCGAGGCGTGGCCGGACTGGACGCGGACGGCTGGCCGGTGGTCTGGTCGACTCGGGTCTCCTCGCCGTCTCTTCTGGCTCGGTTCGGGCCGCTCAAGGACAATTTCGATCATCGCAGCGTCGAGTCACTGGACAGCGTTCCCTATGCGATTCCGAACATCCTGGTTGATTTCCAACTGGTAAACACAGGCGTCCCCATCGGCTTCTGGAGATCGGTGGGCGCCTCCCAGAACGGCTTTTTCCTGGAAAGCTTCATCGACGAAATGGCCACGGCCGGCAAGAAGGATCCCTACGAGCTGCGCCGGCGCCTGCTCGCGAAATCGCCAAGACACCTCGCCGTGCTGGAAACCGCCGCGGAAAATGCGGGATGGGGCAAGCCGCTGCCCGCAGGCCGGTTTCGCGGCATCGCCGTCGTGAGCTCGTACGACGGCTATGTGGCCCAGGTGATCGAAATTTCCGTGAATCGCAAGGAACGCACGCTGCGAGTGCACCGCGTGGTTTGCGCTCTCGATTGCGGACGAATTGTGAATCCCTCCAGCATCGACGCGCAGGCTCGCAGCTCTATTGTCTACGGACTGACGGCCGCGCTCCACAGCGCCATCACCATCGACCGCGGGCGCGTGCAGCAGACCAATTTCAACAATTACAAAATGTTGCGCTTCGATGAAATGCCCGAAGTGGAAGTCCACATTGTTCCGAGCGAATTGCCGCCCACCGGCGCCGGTGAATTTGTGGTGCCGCCCGTCGCCCCCGCACTGTGCAACGCGATCTTCGCGGCGACCGGCAGGCGCGTCCGCCGGTTGCCCATCCGACCCGAGGATCTGGCCTGAACAGGATCTTTGTAGGACAGCCACTCTTGGCTGTCCGGTTTTGGATGTAGCGCACGGTTACAGTAGATCAAAAGCGGACAGCCAAGAGTGGCTGTCCTACAAGAACCCATCCTAAACAATCGACACGGCAACTAAGGTTGACACCAGAAAGCGGCAGGTCTACCGTTTTAAATAGAGAAGAAAATCGGGATTCCGGGCTCAGGAGGTTCCATGGAAATTGACAAAAAAACTTTTCTCGACAGTCTTGGCGGTCCGGAAGCCGCCAGCCGCATGGACTCCGAAGCGCGAGCGGACGCCCTGGAATCGCACATGATAGCGCAGTTGAACCGGGCGAAAACGGGCGATCCCGCGTGGGACCAGATAAAACCCGAGAAATATCCCACGGTCGCCGAAGTCGAGGCGCAGATCGAAACGCGGAAGTACCGCGAAGGCGTCGGCTTCATGTACGTCCCGCGCACAGGCGAAAATGTAAGAAAGCTCCCGCCAATGCCTGCCAATCCCACCTTGTTCGATTTTTTCAAATTGCGTTTCATGGACACGTCCAACCACGTTCTGCAAAGCGCGAACCTGGCGATGAAGAACGGCATGAAGGAAGAAATTATTCTCGCCTGCCTGCTGCACGACGTGGTGCAAGAAATTATTCGCACCGATCACGGCTGGTGGGGAGCGCAACTCTTCGAGCCCTACGTCCCGGAAAAAGTCAGTTTTGCCATTCGCTACCATCAAGCGCTCCGTTACTATCCCGACCCCGCCGTCGGTTACGAGTACCCGGATCTCTACCGGCAATTGTTTGGCGCCGATTACGTTCCCCCGCCCTACATCGAAGCGACCTACCAGATGGTACGCAAGCACCCGTGGTACATGGATGCGCGCCTTGTCACGGTGAACGACCTGTACGCTTTCGATCCGAACGCGGTGGTTTCCATCGACCCATTCATCGATATCATCGGACGCCACTTCAAGCAGCCGAAAGAAGGGCTGGGAAACGACGGGAGTCCGGTCGCTCACATGTGGCGAACGATTGCCAGACCTGACCAGCCTCTGTAATATTTCACTCTTAGAGTTGAATCCCAGTAGCGCCGGCGTCTCGCCGGCTCAATGTCTTTTCGTGTAAGTTGAAAATTGCCGGCAAGATGCCGGCGCTACCCGATCGCGCCACTAAAGGAAAATGTGGAGGAAATTGTGAATAGGAAAATCAGCATTGCAATCACTCTCGCCGTAGCTATCCTGGCGCTGAGTTTCGGATTATTTAGCCTAATTGCTCGTGGGACTCTGGCGCAAACGACGGATCTTCACGTCATGATCTCGGATGGCATGAAAACTGTTGTGGAGGAACTCACTCCGCAGATCGAGCATTCGACCGGACGCAAACTCGCGGCGCAATTCAACTCCTCGAAAAATCTGAGGGATAAAATTCAGGCCGGAGAACCATTTGATGCCGCGATCCTCACCTCTGACGTGCTGGACGATTTGATCAAGCAAGGTAAAATCGCGTCCGGCGGACGCGCCGAAATTTCCCGCACGGGGATGGGAATGGGAGTTCGCGCCGGGGCCCCGAAACCAGACATCAGCACGCCCGATGCGCTGAAACGAACCTTGCTGGCCGCAAAATCCATCAGCTTCAATCCGACCGGTGCAAGCGCGTCGCATACCTACGACATGTTTTCGCATCTTGGAATCACGGACGCCGTCAAACCCAAATTGATCCTCGATGCGGAGGCAGGACGCCCTCAGATGAACGTCGCCGGAGGCAAGGCGGAACTGGTCATCTCGCTGATCCCCGAGATCCAGTTTTTCCCGGGAGTGGATCTCGTCGGCCCGATCCCGCCAGATTTTCAAAGCTACATTAATTTTGCGGCTGGCATTGCGAC
>JBGQJJ010000211.1:0-3281 GCA_041498955.1 Terriglobia bacterium | reverse complement strand
CGCGTAATCGGATTTATCACCGGGGCGTTGATCCATTCCCGAGCTCTCGCTTCCACTTTTGGCGTCTATGGCGCCAGCACGTCGGTCTATGACCATTTTCTTTCCCGCGGACACGATGTCGTCTATCCGAAAGATACGGCGATGGCGATCGGATTCGGTTCCCGCGTGACGGGCGCACCGAAAGCCGCGCCTCAAACCTAACGATGCCGCCCGGGAACGCCAATCGGGAGATTGGCGTTCCCGGATTTCAACGCACCGCATCTCATAAATCCCTCGTTTCACTTTGGCACATCGCGCGACATGTGACGCATTACGTTTTCTCCTAAACCTGACACGCAAAGAGAACGATATTCCAAATGAGTTTCGCAACGTCGCAAATGCGCTGGCGCGCTGTCTATTTCCGCGGGCGGGCCAATTTGGGAGCAATAAATGGGTTCGGCCCTGAATAGTTTTTCGCAGATGTTGAACGCGGCAATCATGCTGGCTGTCATTCTTGCCGCCGTCTCAATTGGAATCGCCTTGCTGTGCATCGTCCTGATCGCGCGCCGCGCCTGGCAACATTTTCGTATCCGGCGATTCGATGCGCTTTCGATCAAGATTCACGGGCATTGGCGCGAAATCGTGCGGGGAGAAATCCCTGCGGAAGAATGGCGAAGCAATTCACTGCAATGTCAAATCGTGCAGTCGATCGTGATTCAGGAGATCAGCGCGGCGACCGATAAGGACCGGGCCGGGTTGCAGGATTTCTTGCGCACGAGTGGCCTGCTTGATCGCTGCATCGAGCGAGTGCATCGCGGACGTGGCTGGAGCCGGCGCCGCGCGATGCTGGCGCTTGGCGCGATGCGCGTGCCCGAAGCGATCGCACCGCTTGCCGAAGCGCTGGACGACTGGCAACTCGACACTCGTATGGCCGCCGTGCAGGCCCTCGGCCGAACGGGCCTCGCGGGCGCGGCCGAACCCATCCTTGAAACCTACATGGTTGGCGGTCCAAAAGTACCTGCCGGGCCGGCCGCGAACGCCCTGGTGCGTTGCTACATGGATCAACCGGAGGCATTGGTGTCGTATCTGCGGCGTTCTTCGGGAGAATCGCGCGAGCTTCTGGCGCGGGTGGCCAGCGAATTGGCCACGCAAAGTATGGCGGATGAAATGATTTTTCTGGCGCAGGATCCCGATCCGGAAGTACGGGCATGCGCGGCCAAAGCCCTGGCCGTCGCTCCGCTGCCACTGGCGATTCCGGCGCTCGCGAACCTGGCGCGCGACGAAGTCTGGTTCGTGCGGCTGCGCGCAGTCTCGGCCCTCAACCAAATTCTGCATCCGCGGGCGATCCCGATCCTGCTCGAAGCAATGCGCGATTCGAACCGCCTGGTTCGAATCAGGGCGGCGGCGGTCCTGGCCAAATTCGAGCACGAAACCGTGGAAATTCTGCAAAGCATCGTCGATTCGCGCGACCGCTACGCGCTCCACGCCATGATCTCCGCCCTCGAACTCGCCGGCGGATTCGAAAAAGTGATGACGCAACTCGCCGATCCTACGCTTCGCGACGAAGCGGCTGCTCTTCTCCTCAACGCGCTCCGCGAAGGCGCCGCTGGTCTGTGGACTACGCGCCCCGCCGATCGCCTGGTGGAATCCGTCTTCCCGTAGGACAGGCTTCAGCCTGTCGCTTTTTGATTCGAGTGGGACCACAAAACCAGACAGGCTGAAGCCCGTCCTACTGATACCGAATCATTCCGTCTTGCGTTCCGAGCGAAGATCGATCCCGAGTTGCTGGCACTTTTTGTAGAGGTGGCTGCGCTCCAGGCCCAGGGCTCGCGCGGTGTTGGTCATGTGGTGATGATGGCGGCGCAGCTCGGCGAGGAGCACTTCCCGCTCGAAGGATTCCAGACGCTGCGCCAGCGATCCGCTTCCCGCAGAGGATAATGGTTCGCCGTCGCGCGGAGCAGGCAGAGCGAGGTTCACTTCCTCGACCGTGATTGTTTCCGCGCTGGAAAGCAGGATGACGCGCTCGACGACGTTGCGCAATTCGCGCACGTTGCCGGGCCAGGCGTATCGCCGCAAAATCTCGAGCGACTCCGGCGCGAAATGCTTCGGCCGCCAGCCGTTTTGCGACGCGACCTGCGCGGCAAAATATTCGACAAGCGCGGGAATCTCTTCGACGCGATCGCGCAGCGGAGGCAGGGCGATCGGAAACACGTAGACGCGGTGAAACAGGTCGGCGCGGAACGATCCTTGCCGTACCAATTCCTCGAGGTTGCGATGCGAGGCCACGACCACGCGCGCATCGACTGCGATTGGCTTGTCCCCGCCGACGCGCTCTATTTCTCCCTCTTCCAGCACGCGCAGCAACTTGGATTGCATCGCGAGAGGCATGTCGCCAATTTCATCCAGAAAAAGAGTGCCGCCCGCGGCCTGCTCGAATTTTCCGACGTGACGCGCGGCCGCGCCGGTGAAGGAACCTTTTTCGTGTCCGAAGAGTTCCGATTCGATCAGCTCGGCGGGCACGGCGGCGCAATTCAGCGTCACGAAAGGCCCGGCATGCCGCGGACTTTTTTCATGGATCATTCGCGCGATCAGTTCCTTGCCCGTGCCCGTCTCTCCCTGGATCGCCACGCGAGATTCGCTGGCCGCAACGCGCTCCACTTGCGCCATAAACCGCTCCATGAGGGGGCCGGACCAGATAATCTCGTGCTTGCCAAGACGCCCGCGCAAATCGCGATTTTCGTCTTCGAGACGGCGCAGCCGCAGGACGTTTTCGATGGTGACAAGAAGTTTTTCCGTCGAAATCGGCTTTTCCAGAAAATCCACGGCGCCGAGCCGCGTGGCCCGCACCGCCGTTTCCACGCTTGCCTGCCCCGAAATCATCACCACCGGAGTCGTTACGCCGGCCGCCTTCAAATCCTCGAGCAGCGAAATTCCATCCTTGCCGGGCATCACGACGTCCGAAAAAATCACGTCGAAATGTTCCGCGCGGATGAGTTCGAGAGCGCGGGCCGCGTTGTCGCATACCGTGGCTTCGTATCCCGCAAGCCGGAATGCGCGGGAAAGTGAAGCGAGCGTGTTCGGGTCGTCGTCGATGAGCAGCAGGCGTGGCTTCGGAGAGTTCATGATTGATTCACGGGATCGGCCGCGGTGAAAACCGGGGGATCCGCCGGCCGGTCTTCCGTGGGATTCGTTCTCTCCTGGGAGATCTTTTGTTCCATGGGCAGCTCGATGCGAAACGTCGCGCCCGCGCCCGGCGCCGATTCCACTTCAATTCTTCCGCTGTGATCGCTGACCACGGATTG
>JBGQJJ010000210.1:0-3295 GCA_041498955.1 Terriglobia bacterium | reverse complement strand
GAACCAGGAACGCTTGCGAATGGTACGCAGCGTGCCTCTGGAAAGTTTTCTCGCGCAGGGATTGATGGAAGCGCAGAGCCTGCTGGTGCTCGACCTGGAAAAATGCACGCGCTGCGACGCCTGCGTAACCGCCTGCGCCGATTCTCACGATGGAGTGACACGGCTCGTGCGCGAGGGGTTGCGCTTCGAGAATTTCCTCGTGGCCACTTCGTGCCGGCAGTGCCGCGATCCGCTGTGCATGGTGGGCTGCCCCGTCGGCGCGATCCGGCGCCGCAATTCGCTGGAGGTGATCATCGAAGATTGGTGCATCGGCTGCGGCCTGTGCGCGAAAAATTGCCCGTACGGGAACATCAACATGCATTCCTTCGCGGCGCAGGCGCCACACCAAGATGCTGACCACGAGCATCCCGGACAAAAAAAGGCAGTCGTGCAGAAAAAGGCGACGACCTGCGATCTTTGCACCGAACATGCGGAGCCCAGTTGCGTTTACGCGTGCCCGCACGACGCCGCGCATCGCGTCGAGCCGCGCGATTTTTTTGCCGGGACGCTGGGACAACGAGTCGGAAAAGCGGGAAGGGCCCGAACGTGATTCTTGTGATGGAGAGAATAAACCGTGCGCATTGACCGCACGCACAGCAGCTGGCTCGTCGCGTCGCTCGCCCTCTTGGGCGTTTCGCTGCTGCTCTACGGCGTCTATCGAGTCCCATCAGCCACGGGATCGATGGGCGGCACCGCGCTGGGGTTGGCGTTCGGCAGCGCTGGATTCGCATTCATGATTTTTGCGGCGCTGCTGGGCGCGCGGAAAAGAGTGCCTGTCTACCGCTTTGGCCGCGCGCAAACCTGGATGCGCGGGCATTTGTGGCTCGGGCTGCTTAGCCTGCCGATCGTTTTGTTTCACTCCGGGTTCCGGTATGGCCATGGCTTGACGTCGTGGTTGATGACGCTGCTGATCGTCGTGGTCGTGAGCGGCGTTTTTGGGGCCGCGCTGCAGCATTACATGCCGCGCGTGATGACGCGCGAAGTGACGATGGAAACCATCTACGAGGAGATCGGCCACGTGCGCACGCAACTCCTGGAAGAGGCGGAAGAATTGATCCAACAAGCCACGGGCGGCGACAAGAAAGCGGCGGCGGAAGGAGCCGAACCAGATTCCGCCGCGCCCGCCGTCGCCGTGATGGATGAGGCCGCGCCGCTGCGCAATTTCTACGAGCGGGAACTCAAGCCGTTTCTCGAAAAGCCCGCCGCGCGCGGCAGCGCTCTGGGCGACGCGGCGCAAGCGCGCAGCGCATTCGCGCAATTGCGAACGCTGGCGCCGGCTTCGCTTCACACAACAATCGAAGACCTGGAAGGGATTTGCGAAGAGGAACGCCAGCTCACCCTGCAGAGTCATTTGCACCTGTGGCTGCACGGCTGGCTGCTCTTGCACATTCCTCTTTCGCTCGCGTTGATTTTACTGGGCGCCATCCATGCCGTGATGGCGCTGCGCTATTAGGAATTCTAGCCGCGCCAGAAGTGTGCCGGCCGAGGTTGTGAACGGGAAGAAGGTTTGTGGGTCACGGCTTTAGCCGTGACATAAATCCGCCAGTTTTAATGCGGCTTTAGCCGCTGGCCTGTCGGAAGGTGAGCAATCACTCCGGGGCTAAAGCCCAGAATTTGAGATGCTGTAAATGTCGGAGCTAAAGCTCCGACCCACAAATCGAATGTTTTACAAGCTGCGGGCCTTCACATTGATGATGGCCGAGGACCAGAACTCTTGCCGCGAACACGCACAACCAAGAAACTTGCGCAACGTATCGACCTCGACTATTTCAAGCGGCCGAGCCCGCTGCGCCGCTGGCGATTTTTGCTTTCCGTTGCGGCGCCGGCGCTGGCCATCCTGTGGATTGCATGGTATGGCGCTCGCAGCGACCGCCGCGTGTACTCCGCCGGAAACCTTTCCTCCGCGCACGCGGTTCTCACCAAGCAGTGTTCCGCGTGCCACGTGTCCAACTTGGGTTTTTACGGCGCAAAGGTCATCGACCAGAAATGCCTCTCGTGCCATGACGGCCCCGTGCATCACGCAGCACAGGCGTTCACGCCCTCGTGCGCATCCTGCCACGCCGATCATCGAGGTGCGATTCGACTTGCCGCCACGAGCGACGCGAATTGCACGCAGTGTCACGCGGACCTCGCGACGCGCGGGAGTTCCACCGGTTTTGTCCGCAACATCGGCGGTTTTGAAAGCAATCATCCCGAATTCGCCGCTCTGCGAACGGGGCGCCGCGACCCGGGAACCATTCAGCTCAACCATTACCCCCATCTGCAGCCGAATCTTCTCGGGCCGAATGGCAGCCGCGTGCAATTGGTTTGCGCCGACTGCCACCGTTCGGCGGCTGACGCCGGCGGTCCGTGGCCCTATGGAGATTCAAAAAGCCAGGCGGGAAGAGCAAAGGATTCGTCCGCGGATGGTCCCAAGAACGAGTCGAGCATCTCAGCGCCTTCGCGAGCGTACATGGCGCCGGCAACCTACGCGCAGACATGCGCTGCTTGTCATGCGCTGCAATTCGACAAGCGGCTTCCGGATGCGGTCCCTCACGACAAGCCGGAAGTGATTCACCCGTTCGTCGTCGCGAAATTGCAGGCCTACATTGCCGCGCACCCTGCGGATTTGCGCGTGCCGCGCGATCCAAGCCGTGACCTGCCGGAAGTGCCCATCCCCGCGGACTATCGATTGCTTACGCCGCCGCAATGGATCGCGGAACGCACCGCCGAGGACGAACGACTCCTGTGGCGCAAGACGTGCAAGCAATGCCACACGCTCATCGCGGGCGAAGGCGGCGCGCTGCCCAAAATCGCGCCGTCCAATATCACCGCGCGCTATATGCCGCATGCGAACTTCGATCACTCCCAGCACGGCCTCGTGGACTGCACAAGCTGTCATGGGGCCGCAACAAAAAGCCAACAAAGTTCCGACGTGCTTCTCCCCGGCATCGCGACGTGCCGCGCCTGCCACCATGCCGGCGCCGAAGCGGCGGAATCGCGCTGCTTCGAGTGTCACACCTACCACGATCCCGCCCAGCGCAAGCCCGCGCACAGCAATTTTTCCGTAGCGGAATTGCAGGGCCGCGCGCAGTAGGGGTCTGTCCCACAAAAAATTGGAACACCGTTCATGTGCGGCGACCCGCTCTTGTGTCGTTCGAAGTCCCGGAGGGACGTTACAATGTCCGGTCGGGGACATGTCTGACATTTTAGACCGGGGACATTCCTGACACTTTTGGATCCTTTGCTTCGAGGGGATGGGGTGCAGGGGAAGGGG
>JBGQJJ010000209.1:0-3302 GCA_041498955.1 Terriglobia bacterium | reverse complement strand
GTACACACGCCGATTCTCTTCTTCCCCGAGTTGCGCGCTGTGCAGGCGGTGCGACGCCGAAAACCGGTATCGCCGCGAGAGATGAATCTTCATCGCCCGCCTCCGGCTGGCGCGCCCGCGCCGTTGCTCTCGCCGTAACAATCGACAAACAGGTCCGGCGTCTCGTACAAACGCACGCGATTCAGATGCCCGCGCGTGATCTTCGGTTCCAGCAGCCGCCAGATCACAGCCGCGATGTTCTCGCACGTCGGAATCTGCCCCGCGAGTTCGGGAACTTCGTAATTCAGAAATCGGTGATCCATCCGGTCGGTCACTTCGCGCTGCAAAATCTCTTTCAGCTCCTTCAGGTCGAGCACCATGCCCGTCGCGGGGTCCGGTTCGCCCGCCACCGTCACCTCCAGCACGTAATTGTGCCCGTGTCCGTGCGGGTTGTTGCACTTCCCGAAGACGCGCCGGTTCTCCTCGGCCGAAAACGCCGGGTTGTGATACAGATGCGACGCCGAAAACTCAATCTTGCGTGTCAAATAAACCATAAAGTGAAGGAAATCGTCAGCGATGCCTGCCATCAGATCGAAGGGAGCATTTCACGAGTCACGAATCACGATTCACAAATCACGACTCACGGGATACTCCCGCCCCTTCCAAGCCACGCTGCCCCGCGCATAGCGCCATTCCGAATTCAACAGCGCCGCCGCGTAGAGCGCGACCCCCGGCAAATAGTATAAGGCAAGCGCCGCGGGAAAACGATTTCGCCGCAGGTCCGCGGCATAGGCGGCATGCCGGCCCGCCAGCAGCGCAACACCCAGCACACCCCAGATTAGATGCAACAGCGACAGCGGAAGTACCAACAAAGGGATCCAGGGCACCACCCGAAAAAGCTCACGCCCGACGGCGCGGGACGTGCCGCCCGTCACTCCCCCGATTAAGGGATACAGATTTTTCGTCCAGCCCTGCCACATCGCCGCAAACGTCCTGTACATTCGCACGCGCATGATCCCGTTTCCCGAGGCAAAGTGCAGGCGCACGCCTGCTTGCTTGGCGAGCCGCGCCAGTGCCACGTCTTCGAGCACTTCTCCCGCCACCGCGGCGTGCCCTCCGATCCGCGCGTAATCCTCGCGACGGATGAGCAGGTATTGCCCGCTGGCCGCCGCTGCCGGCGAATCGGGATGATTCACCTCGGCGTACGAATATTTGTGACTCAGGCGAGTGTACACGAAGGGAATCAGCGCCTTTTCCCACCAAAGGCGCGTTTCCTGCTCGGGCGAATACGACACAAGACCCGCTCCGGCTTCCGCCGCATCGGCCAAGGCATGCGCCGTGGACCCGGGCAAGTGGACGCCATCCGCGTCGGTGAATAGAAGCCAGTCCCCCGTCGCTTGCGCCGCTCCGAGCGATACCGCGTAGTTCTTCCCTACCCATCCGCCTGGCAGCTCCTTCGTTTCGAGAATGCGCAATTGCGAGAAGCGCGAAGAAAGCTGCAGAAGTGCGGCGGCCGTGCCGTCTGTCGACTGATCGTCGATGACAATTATTTCTGAAATTTCGGGCTGCGCAGCGAGCGACTCAACCGCGGCCGCAATCGTCGCTTCCTCGTTGCGCGCCGGTACGATCGCGGAAACAGTTGGATGGAGATTCATTGGAAGTGGGACAGCCACTCTTGGCTGTCCCTGGGGCTGCCGCCTCGGCCGTCCCGCGCAGTTTCAACGCCATCTGAGGGGACAGCCAAGAGTGGCTGTCCCACAAGAGCAAATCGGCTCGCACGAAGCCGGGTCAAAAAGGTATTATATAGGGGCCGGAGAAAAAACATTGAAGCATAAGATTCTTGGCCCGATTGCGTTGGTTTTTGTGGCGGCGGTTCTCTACGTGTTTGCGGCCCCGTCCTATCGCCAGGGCGAACCGAGCCTGGCGGGACGCAGGGCCAAGGATTTTGACGTGCAGATTACCGGCGCCTCGCATCTGTCCGACCTGCGCGGCAAAGTCGTCGTCCTGAATTTTTGGGCGTCGTGGTGCCCGCCTTGCCTCGAAGAAACTCAATCTCTCAACACTCTGCAGCAGAACATCGCGTCCAGAGGCGGAGTGGTTCTTGGCATTAGCGTGGATGAAGACAAGGACGCCTACGAAAAATTTCTAGGGGACAATCATGTGGTTTTCCCCACCTACCGCGACGCCTCCAAGAAAACCGCCACGGATTACGGCACCGCTATGTATCCCGAAACGTATCTGATCGATCGCCAGGGCCGCCTCGCGCGCAAGATTGTGGGTCCGCAGGACTGGCAATCGCCTGAAGTCATGCGCTCCATCGATGTTCTGCTGAAGCAGAATTGAACGCGTTCCTTGTAGGACAGGCTTCAGCCTGTCGGTTTTCTTTCGGGAGAACGCAGACGGTAAACCCGACAGGCTGAAGCCTGTCCTACTCGTGCGAACATTTCAGTGATGGGCGGGCAAAAACTTGACCAGCGTGGTCCGGGCTACGCCATCCTCGGCGTTGTAGAGCACGCGGTCCACGCGCGAAAGCAATTCCTGGCCGTTGAGACCGCCAGGTCCTCCGGTGTGCGCACCGGAAAACGCAAACGCCTCCAGCCCGATGGCAGGCAGAACTTGACCGCGGCAATGGATGGCGATTTCCATACGGTCCGAAAACGTGTCCAGGGTAACGTCAACGCCTTGGCCATCGCTGCCGAGTTGCGAAATGGTTTCGCGGCAAACGTCTCCCGCGGCCCTGGCCAACTGCGCGCCTGCCTCGGTCTCAAACCCCGCCTGGATCGCCTGAAATTCCACGGCGCAGCAAAATACTCCGACCAGGTTCCAATCCTGGTCCAGGTGAAAGGCGACGCGCACAGGCTCATCAGTCATTGGATTGGGCCACGCTGATTTCGCAAGCTTCCCGGCAATCCGGACAGTAGTATTTGCCATCCATGCAGAGCCGGACGCCCTGCAGGCCCTGGCAGTAGCAGCAATAGCGGTCACATTTGCACGTACCTTCCGGCAGATCGCATTGCGAACAGAGAACCGTGGTTTGCATATTCTTCCTTCGCCTCCGCGCAAGGCGGAAAAACTACCTTGGCAGCAAATCCCTTTAGAAACCACTATAGGCCAGCCCATCGCGCCAGAACAAGCTGCACGTGCCTTGCTACGCAACTCCACTGCAACCTGCCTGGTTTCTCCCCGGTAGTGGTTGAATTTGGACTGACGGATCGAACGGATGCCCGCCCGAAAAGCGGGCGGCTTTTACAAAACCTGCCACCATCCGTACATGGTGATTGTGTAGAGGCCTCTCCGTCCCGTGTTCTCCGGGACGGAGAGGG
>JBGQJJ010000208.1:0-3372 GCA_041498955.1 Terriglobia bacterium | reverse complement strand
TAAAAACGCCTGGGGCGCTGGATACCCCTTGGGGGGGTTGGACCTTGCCCCCACCAATAACAACCGGCTTACGCCTCCGCCACGTTTCCCCTAAGCTGAAATCGCAGCCTGCCTCATGAGCGACTCGATCAGCGAGCGAAAAATCACAAGGCCATCAGCCGAGCCGATCGCCGCTTCCACCGCGCGCTCGGGATGCGGCATCAGGCCCATCACGTTGCGCTCGCGATTGCAGACACCTGCAATGTTCGCGAGCGAGCCGTTCGGATTGGCAGCTGCACCCTCGCGCCCGTCCGGCGTCGTGTAACGAAACACGACTTGGTGATTGCGCTCGAGATCGGCCAGTGTCGCTTCATCGCAAAAATAATTTCCATCGCCGTGCGCGATCGGAATTTGCAGCACCTGGCCGTTTTTGGCCGAGGCGGTAAACGGCGTCTCCGTTGTTTCCACGCGGATGTGCACCTGCCGGCACACAAACCGCATCCCGGCATTGCGCTGCAGCACTCCAGGCAGCAAACCCGCTTCGCAGAGAATCTGGAATCCGTTGCAGATGCCGAGGACGAGCCCTCCGCCGCGCGCGAATTTTTCCACCGCGCGCATCACCGGAGAAAACCGCGCGATCGCCCCCGTGCGCAGATAATCGCCATAAGAAAATCCGCCAGGCAGCAGGATCGCGTCAAACCCATTCACTTGTTCGGATTGATGCCAGAGGAATTCGACCGGTTGGTGGAGAACTTCGCCAAGCGCGTACAAGGCGTCGTGATCGCAATTCGACCCTGGAAACACAAGCACGCCAAATTTCATCGCCAGTGTTCTCCCCTCGCACACATTTTAACACAGCGCACGACGATATTTGGGGGCGCATCGAACGATCTTCGCCTCCGTTTGAAATCGCGGGACTACCGCGCTGGATTTAAAGACAAAGTTTTTGGCTTGAATAAGAAGCACCATTGACAGATAGTTTCAGACTGCCCGCCAACACGAATGGCCATGCGTCGCATCCAGTTCATCGAACTCCACGAACAACCGTGGTTTCCATCCCCACTTCGAAATGAAATTACCGATGCGCTTCAGTGTGGATCGGAGGTCTTAAAAGCCTACGCCCCCATTTCCACTTTGCTTCAACACGCCCTGGACGCTACGCGGAGCCGTTCGATTGTCGATGTATGTTCCGGAAGTGGAGGTCCTTGGTTAGACCTTTCTCAAAAGCTTCGAGGAGATACTGCGGCTTACCGCATTTTGCTTACCGACAAATTCCCAAATCTTGCGGCATTTGAAAACGTCAAAGCCGCTTCCGCGAGTGGTATTGATTTCCATCGCAGCCCGGTTGACGCGACAAAAGTTCCGCCTGAATTGAATGGGTTCCGAACGATGTTCTCGTCCTTTCATCATTTTCCACCCGCACAAGCTCGCTCCATCCTCCAAAATGCCGTCGATGCGAAGCAAGGTATCGGCATCTTTGAGGTAACGAGCCGCACCGCATCTGCCGTTGCCATGATGTTCCTCTGGTTCCTTACGCCATTCCTATTCACACCCTCTATCCGCCCTTTCCGCTGGTCGAATTTGCTCTACACGTATGTGCTCCCAATCATTCCACTGGTATTGTTGTTCGACGGACTGGTGTCCTGTCTTCGTACCTACCAGCCACGAGAATTGCGCGATTTGGTTAATGGCCTGGCGGCATCCGAATACCGGTGGGAGATAGGTGAGCAATCAGGGACCATGCGCGGCCTGCCAATCACCTATTTGATAGGTTACCCACGCCAGTGCCCTTTTTCCGAAGACTGACTCAATGGCGAGACAGAGAAACAGATCTGGGACAAGTGGCTGCCGGAATCAGGTTACAAAGCGGCGGAGGGACCTGAATTCGAGCGCTACGGGAAAGGGTTCGATCCGCGGACGGGTAATGGTGGGTTCGAGATTTGGATTCCCATCAAGAAGTAATATGGGCGGAGAGAGGCGGTTTTCTCAGCACGTAACAAAGGCGCACAGCCAAGAGTGGCTGTGCTACTTCCTCTTGCGCGATTTGCGCTTGGATTTCTTGCGGGCGCGTGTTTTCGCGGGCTTGCCGCCGGCGGCAAGCGCGCGGCGGCGCGCGGCGGCCCATCCGAGCTTGTTCACCTGTTGCCCGCGCGCGAGGCCGAGTGCATCGGGCGGCACGTTTTTCGTGATCACCGAGCCTGCCCCAACGTAGGCGCCGTCGCCAATGCGCACGGGCGCGACGAGGGCGGTATCGCTGCCGATGAAGACGCGCTTGCCGATGGTCGTGGGATTCTTGTTCACGCCGTCGTAGTTGCACGTGATCGTGCCCGCGCCGATGTTGGTGCCGCTGCCGATGCGCGCGTCGCCCAGATAGGTGAGGTGCATGGACTTCACGCCTTCGCCGAGCACGCTCTTTTTCACTTCGACGAAATTTCCCACGCGCGCGTTTTCCTCGAGGCGCGCGCCGTCGCGAAGATGCGCGAACGGCCCGGCCTGCGCGCCGCTGGAGAGATGGCTCGCGGCGACGATCGTGTAGGGCTTCACGAGCACGTTGTCTTCGAGGACGGCGTCGGACAACACGCTGCCGGTGCGGATGGTGCAGCCCGCGCCGACGCGCGTTTTCCCGAGAAGCTGCACGCCCGGCTCGATCCGCGAATCCGCGCCGACGGTGACATCGGGATCAATCAATACAGTCTCCGGCAATTCAATCGTCACGCCCGCGTCCATGACGGCGGCGCGCTTGCGCCGGCGGAACACGGCGTCCACGGCCGCAAGGTCGGCGCGCGTGTTGCAACCCAGAACTTCATCGGGATCGGTGGCGAGGACGGCCTGCACTTTCTCGCCCTTCTGCCGCAACATCGCGATCGCATCCGTCAGATACAATTCCTTGTGCACGTTTTGAGGCTTGAGCGCCGCAAGGCAAGGCCATAATTTTTCGAGGGTGAAACAATAGATGCTGGAATTGATCTCGCGAATTGATCGTTGCTCGCCGGTGAGCGCCGAATCTTCGACAATCGCGGCCACCGAACCGTCGTCCTGCCGCACGATGCGTCCGTACCCCGCCGGGCTTTCGATTTCCGCGGAAAGAATGGTCGCCGCTGCGCCGCTTTCCCGGTGCGCTCGCGCCAGCGCGGCAATCGTTTCCGTGCGGACGAGAGGCGCGTCGCCCGGCAAAAGAATCGCAAACTTCGCGCGTGCGGAAATCGCGCGCCGCGCCACGAGTATCGCGTGGCCCGTCCCGCGCTGCGGCTCCTGCAATACCGTTTTGACACCGAGCGACGCCACCGCGGCGCTCACGTCATCGGCCTGATGCCCCACCACGGCCACGATCTCGCGTGGTTTGAGCGGCTGGCAGGCGCGCACCACGTGCTCGACGAGCGTCCGCCCGCCCGC
>JBGQJJ010000207.1:0-3397 GCA_041498955.1 Terriglobia bacterium | reverse complement strand
GTCTTGAGAATTTCCTGAATGTGATCGGCCATGCCATCGCCGATGCCGGGCAATTCCATCAGCTTGGCGCGGTCGCGCGCCAGCTCTTCGATGGATTCGGGCAGTCCGCTGAGAAGTTCCGCGACGCGTTCGTAGCTTCGGTAGCGGCCGATCATGGCGCCGTCGATTTCAAGGAGCTGCGCCGTTTCCCGCAAGATGCGGGCGACTTCACGATTTTCCATGTGCGTGTCCCGTGTTTACTGGGTATTGGTTCATGTAGCGCCCACCTTCAGGTGGGCATCTGCGTGATTGGAAGATGCCCACCTGAAGGTGGGCCCTACATGAACCCGCAGAATAAATGCCCGCCGTGAGTCTTACTGGCCGAGGATGTAAGCGAACATCAACGGCGCAACGATCGAAGCGTCGGATTCGATGACGAACCGCGGCGTGGCGGCTTCCAGTTTCCCCCACGTGATTTTTTCATTGGGCACCGCGCCGCTGTACGAGCCGTAGGAAGTCGTGCTGTCGGAAATCTGGCAGAAGTAGCCCCACAGGCGGCATTTCTCGCGCAGGTCCTGCGTAATCAGCGGAACGACGCAAATCGGAAAATCCCCCGCGATCCCGCCGCCAATCTGAAAAAAGCCGATCGATTCGCTGGCGGAAGCTTGCCGGTACCACTCGATCAGGCAGGCCATCTGCTCGACGCCGGACTTGACGACCTGAAAATTGGAAACATCGCCGCGGACGACGTTAGCGACGAAAATATTGCCCAACGTGGAGTCTTCCCATCCCGGAGTGAAAATCGGCAGATTTTTTTCGCACGCCGCGATCACCCAGGAATCCTTTGGATCGATCTGGTAGGACTCCTTGATAAGCCCGCAGCGGATCAGCTGGTACATATATTCGTAGGGGAAGTAGCGTTGCTTTTCCCTGTCGGCCTTCTGCCACAGCTTCAGCACCTGGCGCTCGATCCGGCGCATGGCCTCTTCTTCCGGGATGCAGGTGTCGGTGACGCGATTCATGCCGCGATCGCGCAGCGCCACTTCTTCGGCGTCGCTCAAATTGCGGTAGTTGGGCACGCGCTTGTAATGGTCGTGCGCCACAAGATTGAAAATATCTTCCTCGAGGTTCGCGCCCGTCGTGCAGATGCCGTGCACCTTGCCCTGCCGGATCATTTCCGCGAGCGAAATTCCCAGTTCCGCGGTGCTCATCGCTCCCGCCATGGTCAGGAACATCTTTCCGCCGCGCGCCAGATGCGCGCTGTAGGCTTCCGAAGCGTCCACGACAACCGCCGCGTTGAAATGCCGGAATTGGTGCTTGATAAAATCTCGTACGCTCATGTCCGCCTTTCTCTCCGATTTATTTTTCACGGAGAACTTACTTGCGCAAATCCTATGCTACACGCGTCCATGTTTCAAGCGAAGAACGTGAAATTTCAAAAATATTTTTTCCGATGTGAATTGTGAATGGCACGTGAACGAGAGAAACGAAAGGAGGAATGCCGGCAGGGCGGCGCGCGAAAACGACATTTCAGATTGCGAATTTCAATCTCAAATGTGAAATTTTAAATTTGAAATCTCTCCGGGCTTGGTTAGAGCTGGCGATTCCGCTTCAGAAATCGCATGTAGTAAAGAAGCCCACAAATGGATTTTGCGTCGCGCAAAGTCCCGCGCTGGATCATCTTCTCCGCCTGCTTCAGCGTGAAGATTCGCGGCGTGATCTTTTCGTCTTCTTCCGGCTGGGCGGCGCCCTCGGTAAGTCCCTCCGCCGCGAAGATCCACATCCACTCGTTCGCAAATCCGGGAGTGGGAACGACGCGCATTAGTTTGCGGAGACGCTTCGCGGAATATCCGGTTTCCTCAACTAATTCCCGCCTCGCGGCGGCGACAGGCGTTTCGTTCGGCTCTTTGCGCCCCGCCACGAGTTCCCACAGGAATTCGCCGACCGAGTGCCGATATTGGCGAATGAGGAGGACGCGCCCATCCTTGAAAATGGGAAGCACGACGACGGATCCGGGATGCACGATGATGTCGCGCTCCGCCTGCACGCCCCCCGGCTCGATCACGGTGTCGCGCTGCAAGCGAAATACCTTCCCCTGATAGAGAACTTCGCTCTTCAGAACTTTCGCCTGTTGAATTGGCAATTCCGCCCCCGCTTGTGTTGGTTTAGGGATGTAGCGCCCGCCTTCAGGCGGGCAAGCGTTTCAAATTCTAGCAGGGTAAAGATGGGAGCGGCACAGAGGATCGAGATGCCCGTTCCGTCCCGAAAGGCGCGGGACGGAACGGCCGCTACAAAACCGGCTCGCGAGTTGGTCTCAGGTTTTGTAGAGGCCGCCCGTTTTTGGGGCGGGCAGCGGTTTGAATCCTCCAGACCAGAATTAAGCCGCCGGCGGAAACTCGCACAGGTTGAATGCCGTATCGGTGTTGCTTATACTGGTTTCCGTCATCCCGGCATCCGCGTATGACCATCAACACCCTCATCGTCGACGACGAGAAACCGGCACGCGACGAATTGGCTTATCTGCTGAAAAGTTTCCCCGACGTACACCTCGTCGGCCAGGGCAAGAACGGCGTCGAAGCGCTCGCCCTTATCAAGGAACATTCGCCAGATCTCGTGTTTCTCGACGTGCAAATGCCAGGCCTCAACGGCTTCGGCGTGATCAAGAAGTTGATGGACCGCAAGGGAAAACTACCTCAAATCGTTTTCGCGACGGCGTTCGACAATTATGCGGTGCAAGCCTTCGAAGTGAATGCCATCGATTATGTCCTCAAACCGATTGAGAAGAACCGCCTCGCCCGCGCCATCCAGCGGGCGAAAAAGGCGCTCGAGGCCGAAGCCTCGCCGAGCGAGCGGCTGGAGACGCTGGTCAATCAAATAGGATCGGCCAAAGCGCCGCCGGTAAAATTGCTGGTGAAGACGCAGCAGCGGCTGTTTCTTGTGGACGCCGAGGACGTCATCTTCGCGTCTATCGAGGACGGCACCATCACCGTGGTGGCGCGGGAAGTGGAAGGCACCTCGAACTACCGAACGATTGAGGAGCTGCAATCCACGCTCGAATCCGACGTCTTCTGGCGCGCGCACCGCTCCTACCTCGTCAACATCAACCACATCAAGGAAGTGGTCCCGTGGTTCAAGTCGAGCTACATGCTCAAAATGGATGACAAGCACGCCTCCGAAGTTCCCGTGAGCCGCGCGCAAACCCGGCACCTCCGCGAATTGCTGAAGATGTAGACGGCCTCCAAAATCCAAAAGCATTTAACACAGAGGACACAGAGAACACAGGCTTTTCGTAGCGCCGGCGCTACAACACATCTCCGCGGTTTTCTCTGTGCCCTCTGTGTTGAACAGCCTTTGCCTTATGAATTTTCTCCCGTTGTGCTAGCATCGCTCTTGCTCATCACGCGATGGACTTTTCCCT
>JBGQJJ010000206.1:0-3408 GCA_041498955.1 Terriglobia bacterium | reverse complement strand
GGCCATGCGCCGGGCAGATATTTTTCCAGCACGGGTCTGATCTCCGGTGAATTCCAGTCCTTGCCGCCCGGCCCGGTGACGAGCAGTCCTCCGGCGAGATCCTGCACGGTTTCAATGGCCTGGTGAAACTCGCGCGCGAAAGTCCACTTGGCCATGTTCGTCGTGAAGACGTCCGGACAGGCGACGCCGTCTTCCACTTTGCAGCGAAGCGCGGCGAGTTCCGTCAGCCCGCGCACGGTTTCGGCATATCCGCCGAGCCACGTCAGTTTGTCGCGCACATGTCCCGCGCGATCGATGCCGTTCGCTTTCGCGATCACGATTCCCGCGCCCACCAGCGCGTCCAGCAATGGAAGCTTATAACTCACGGCCGTGAATCGATGAAACTCGACGAAGGTGAGCGCCGTCGCGCCGGCCAGGTCCGGCCGATCGGCGTAAAACACGCGATCCCAGGGGACGAACACATTGTCAAAAACCGTCAGAGTTTCCACCATCTTGTGATTCGTGGAAATGGGACGCGTGAAGGGATCATCCGTCCCATGCAGATAGTCGGACGCGTACAGGCGAAGCCCGGGCGTCGCCACGGGAACCGCGAAGGCAAGCGACCAAGGCTCATCGCCCGGTCCCATGGAACGGCTCGGCAGTACGATCACTTCATCCACATACGGAGTGCAAGAGGTATGCATTTTCGCGCCGTTGACGACGATGCCGTCCGCCCGTTTTTTCACAACGCGAACGTACATGTCGGGATCACTCTGCTCGGAGGGCCGCTTGCTGCGATCACCCTTCACATCGGTTTGTGCGACGGCCATGGCGAGGTCATTGTCCCGGCAGCGGCGATAAAACGCCTCGACGCGCTGAATCCCTTGGGCATCGCCGCTGCGGCCCAGGACGCGCTTCAGCGCGAACAGCGCGTCGGTTCCAATTTCCTTGATCAGAAGCACCAGTGTGGCGCCTTCGGCTGTGCCGGTTTCGATCAGCTTCGAGCGGAAGAGCAAATCCTGCGAGTTGCGAGGTAAACGGTAGTAGGCGGAATATTCGTCCGAGTCTTCGCGGTGGACGGCCAGCTCGCGAAACTTGGGATTTTCAGCCATCTCGAAATCGATCGAAGCGTGCCGGGCCGCGACGCCCAGCTCGGGATGGTCCACCACGTTCGGTACGCGCTCGCCCCGGTAGTACACTTCGCGGCTATCGCGAAGCCCCGCGAGAAATTGGGCTGCCGTTCTTAATGCCATCTCAACGCCTCCGGAAGATGAATGCGGATTCTACTAGATCATGATGTTGCGCGCTCTTTTGAAATTTGCACCAGTAGGACGGGCTTCAGCCTGTCGGGTTTTCCGATGTCGTGGCACCTAAAGACGACAGGCGGAAGCCTGTCCTACCCGCCCCTCAACCGGCGGCGCAAAATGTACTTCTGAATTTTTCCCGTGGAAGTCTTGGGAAGTTCTTCAAACAAAATTTCACGAGGCGCTTTGAAGCGGGCAATCCGTCCGCACACGAATTCGATCAGCTCCTCTTTTGTGGCGGACATCCCCTGCCGCAGAACGACAAATGCCACCGGAATTTCGCCCCACCGTTCATCCGGGCGCCCCACCACTACCGTTTCGAGAACCGCGGGATGTTCGGCAAGAGCCTTTTCTACTTCGACCGAAGCTACGTTTTCTCCCCCGGTGATGATGATGTCCTTGGCGCGGTCGCGGAGTTCGATATATCCGTCCGGAAAGCGCACGCCCAGATCGCCCGTGCGAAACCATCCGTTGGAATGGGCGGTGCGCGTGGCCGCTTCATCGCGGTAATAGCCTGGAGTCACATTGTTCCCGCGGATCACGATTTCGCCCAGGGTCTCCCCATCCGACGGAACTTCCACGCCGCTGGCGTCGATCACGCCGATCTCCCTCGTGACCACATTGCCGACGCCCTGTCGCGCATTCAATCTGGCCTTTTCGCTTTCGGATTTCTCCGTCCACTCGGGCTGCCAATCGTTGATCACCGATGGGCCATACGTTTCCGTCAAACCATATAAGTGTGTGACGCGCAAATTCAAGGCGGCAAGTCGCGCCAGCAGCGCAGGAGTAGGAGGCGCGCCTCCCGTGAACGCATGGACCGGATGCCCAACTTTCCCTCCGCCGGACGATGCCGCGGCTTCCGCGATCATCGTCAAGACGGTGGGCGCCGCGCAAAGATGTGTCACGCTGCCGCCACAAATCGCCGACCAAATTGCCGCAGGTTCGATCTGGCGCTGGCAAATGTGAACCGCGGCCGCAGCCGTCACCGCCCAAGTAAAACACCAGCCGTTGCAGTGAAACATGGGAAGCGTCCACAGATAGGCGCTGTCCAGCCCGAGGCGCGAGTGAAACGCCATCGCGAGCGCCTGCAGGTACGCTCCGCGATGCGTATACATCACGCCTTTCGGGCGGCCCGTACTTCCACTCGTATAGTTAATCGCCAGCAGCGACATTTCGTCCATCAAGGTAGTAGGGCAGGGCTCTGAGGATTTTAGTAACACTTCGTACTCGCTGGATTCGTCCCCGGCAAGAACGAGCCGCACGCCGGTCGAAGTGGAAAGCGCTCGCGCGGCCTCCGCCAATTCGTGTGTGGCAATCAGCATGTGCGCGCCGGAATTTTCGAGGATATAAGACATCTCCTGGGACGAAAGCCGAATATTCATAGGCACTAACGCGCAGCCTGCCATGGGTACGCCATTGTGCATCTCCAGCATCACGTGGCTATTAGTGCAGAGCGCCGCGATTCGATCGCCGTTCTGAGCCCCCGCGCCGCGCAGCAGCCCCGCGAGGCGATGCGACCTTTCTCCAAACTCGCGATAGGTAAACCGGCGCTCACCATCGATAATGGCCGTGCGCTCTGAAAATACTTTCGCGGCGCGATCCAGGAAGTACGCCGGGTTTAGAGGATTTTCGGCGTGCAAAGGCATTGCTTGCTCCAGTCACACGTTGAAGTAAATCACAATCCAGCGCGGCTCCGCTTTAAAATCATTCCCGAATATACATTTATTTCAAGCGGACGACCCTGTTCGACCCGAATTTCCATCTGGATCAACGGGAGGACGTCTCTCCGGCCAGAAAGAGTTGAGAGGCCGTCTGAAACTTCCTTTCAACTTTTTTATGGGAAGGATAGGAAACCGCGGTAGGAGAAATGAAGTTGAGAGTCAACAGTCGAGATTCGAGAGGAAAAATCACAGGGTGATGCGGCGCTTGCCGATAACGAGCCACTCACAACCCTTGAATTTCAAATCTGAAATTCCAAATTTCAGATTTGAACTCTCAACTCTTAAATTTCCACTCTTAACTTCCCACTTTCTTGACCGTGTTTATCCGTGTGCCCGCCGCGGCGGATGGTTCCACCCACTCTACTGCGCCGCAAAGGCCAGGAGCGCGTTGCCGGCCGTGCCGG